>NZ_JBHWHH010000255.1:0-7759 GCF_042732555.1 Nocardia sp. NPDC059764 | reverse complement strand
GTGATCCACCGGGCGGCTCGTTTGTCGTGTGGGGAGGGTTAACCTGCGAATATGGCTGTTCCTACAACCCGATTGCTGGTGCTGGCGGTGGTGCGTCTGCTGCAACCCGTGCACGGCTACGACGTCCGCCGCGAATTGCTGTCCTGGCATGCCGACGACTGGGCCAATGTGAAGCCCGGTTCGGTGTACGGCGCGTTGAACACCCTGGAGCGGGATGGGTACATCTCGGTGGAGGACGTGGGGCAGGAGGGTGCGCGCCCGGAGCGGCGGACGTATCGGCTGACCGCGGAGGGGGAGAAGGAATTCGGAGAGCTGATGCGGGAGTCGCTCTTCGTGGCGGAGGGGTTCAAGCATCCGTATTTCGCGACGGTGGCGCTGTTTCCGCACGCGCCGAGGGAGGACGTGATGGCCGCGTTGCGCAGCCGGATCCTCCAGTTCGAGGCGCGGCTGGTGTTCCTGGAGCGGGAGGAGGCGCGGATTCTGGCGGGCAGCGGGGATCCGCGGGAGGCGGAGCCGCATCACGTGGCGGATGCGATGAATCTGGCGGCGGCGCATGTGCGGGCGGATCTGGAGTGGTCGCGGCGGACGCTGCGGCGGATCGAGAGCGGTGAGCTGGATGCCTGGTCGGGAACCATGGGCGGGGCTCCGGTGCCGCCGCCGGTGAAGTAGCCGGAGGCCGCGCAGGCATTAGTCAAGTTTTAATAGTCAAGCTTGACTATTTGAAAAGTCGTTTCTACGGTTGTGGTGTGGATACGACAGCACCCGTTCGCGGTGAACCCGCCGACCCGGTGATCCGGGTCCGTGGGCTGGCCCGGACCTTCGCGACCAAAACCGGTGACGTGCAAGCGGTCTCCGGTATCGACTTCGACGTGCGCTACGGGGAGATCATCGGTCTGCTCGGCCCCAACGGCGCGGGCAAGACCACCACCCTGCGCATGATCTCGACCCTGCTCGCCCCCAGCGCGGGCGAGGCCACCGTGGTCGGCGCGGACCTGCGCACCGAGGCGCGCACCGTCCGCTCCCGGATCGGGTACGTGCCGCAGGGCGGATCGACCGGTGATACCGAACTGGTCGAAGACGAATTGATCCTGCAGGCCAGGCTTTTCGGTCTCTCCAAGGCCGAGGCCGAGCGCAATACGGCCGATCTGGCCAAGGCACTGGAGTTCGACGGCCTGGAGCGGCTCAAGTGCGGTCAGCTCTCCGGCGGTCAGCGCCGGCGGGTGGATATCGCCCTGGGCCTGGTCCATCAGCCCACCCTCATCTACCTCGACGAACCCACCACGGGCCTGGATCCGCAGAGCCGCGCCAACCTGTGGGACCACATCCGGCGGCTGCGCGATGAGGGCACCACGGTCGTGCTGACCACCCACTACCTGGAGGAGGCGGACGCGCTGTGCGACCGCATCCTGGTGATGGATCACGGCACCATCGTCGCCGAGGGCACGCCCGACGAGCTCAAGCGCCGCATCTCCGGTGACGTGATCAGCCTCGAAATCGAGTCCGGCAGTGCCGATCTGGCCATGGACATCGCACAGGACCTACTCGACCTGCGCTCCCGGCTGCGCACCGAGGGGCGCGAGAACGGCCACGCCGGAAGGAGTCTCGTGCACCTGACCGTGGAACACGGTGACGCCGCGGTGGTTCCGCTGCTGCGCGCCCTCGGCGATCGCGGCATCACGCCGGGTTCGCTCACCGTCAAGCGGCCCAGCCTCGACGACGTATTCCTCACGCTCACCGGGCGTTCGCTCCGGGAAGGAGACCGGTCATGACATTCCTGCGCGACACGGGGCTGATCTTCTGGTCCCAGCTGCGGGCAAACCTGCGCAATCCGGTGTGGGTGATCATCGGCCTGATGCAGCCGATCATCTACCTGGTGCTGTTCGGACCGCTGGTGAAGGGCATCGCGCCCGCGCTGGGCCCGGGCGCGGACCCGTGGAAGATCCTGACCCCGGCCCTGGTCATCCAGATCGGTTTGTTCGGTGCGTTGTTCGTCGGCTTCGGCATCGTGGGCGAACTGCGCGCGGGCGTGGTCGAGCGGCAGCGGGTCACGCCCGCCTCGCGCGGCGCGCTGCTGCTGGGCCGGGTGCTCGAGGACATGGTGGTGCTGGTGGCGCAGGCGCTGGTGCTGGTCGGCGTGGCCGCGCTGGCCTTCGGACTGCGGCCGAACCCGCTGGGACTGGTGCTGTCGCTGGCGCTGATCGCGGTCATGGGCGCGGGTCTGGCTTCGGCCTCGTACGCGCTGGGCCTGTGGGCGCGTTCGGAGGACACCCTGGCCTCGCTGCTGAATTCGGTGTCGGTGCCGGTCATGCTGCTGTCGGGCATCCTGCTGCCGATGACGGTGGGGCCGACCTGGTTGCAGAACCTGGCGAAGGTGAATCCGTTCTCGCACACCGTGGACGCGGCGCGAGCGCTGTTCCGCGGCGACTTCGGGGCGCACGAGGTGTACCTGGGAACCGCGGTCACGGTGGCGGTGTCGCTGCTGCTGATCCTGGTCGCCTCGCGCAGTTTCGCGCGGGAGAACGCCTGACCGACGCGTCGAGGACACCGCCCATCGCTCCGGCCCGCACGGGTCGGAGCGATGCGCCGTGTCCCCGGTTCTTCGCTGCGGGCGAAAAGTCATTGACCTGAACAGCGCTTCAGGTTTCACGATGGCGGTATGCCTGAGAACACGAGAAGGGCCCTGGTCACCGGGGCGTCGGCGGGCTTCGGCCGGGCGGTCGCGCTCGCGCTCGCCGAGCGGAACTGGGAGCTGATCATCGTCGCGCGCGGCGCGGATCGGCTCGAACGAGTGCGGGCCGCGACCGGTGCGCACGCCATCGCGGGGGATGTCGCCGACCCCGAGGTCCGGGACCGCATCGCGCGGGCCGTCGGATCGCGGCGACTGGATCTGCTCCTCAACAACGCCGGCACGCTGGGCCCCAGCCCGCTGCCGAGACTGGACCGGTACCCCCTCGACGAGCTGGCGGCCGTCCTGAACACGAATGTGATCGCGCCCCTGGCGATCCTGCAACTCACCATGCCCGCCCTGCGCATCGCGGGCGGCACCGTGGTGGATATCAGCTCCGACGCGGCCGTGGGCGGCTACGAGGGCTGGGGCGGCTACGGCGCGTCCAAGGCGGCGCTGGACCAGCTCACCAATGTCCTCGCCGCCGAGAACCCCTCCCTGCGCATCTACAGCTTCGACCCCGGCGACATGCGCACCGAGATGCACCAGGCGGCCTTCCCCGGCGAGGACATCTCCGACCGCCCCGAACCGGAAACCGTTGTCCCGGCCCTGCTGCACCTCCTGGAAACCCGCCCCCCGAGCGGCCGCTACCTCGCCTCGGACATGCGAGTCGCGCCATGACGATCGGCGTGAGCGCGGTGGACGGGCCGCGGGCGCCCGGTGGCGGTGTGGCCCTCGAATCGGCCGCCGTCGATTTCGTCCTGCCGGACGAATTGTCCGCTGCCGCTCCACCGGAGGCGCGTGGCCTGGCCCGCGACGAGGTGCGCCTGCTGGTGTCCGACGTCCCGTCGCTCACCCACGCGCGGTTCCGGGAGCTGCCGTCCTTCCTGCGGCCGGGGGATCTGGTGGTGTTCAACAACTCCGCGATGATCACCGCGGCCGTGGACGTCGAGTACGGCGGTGCGTCGGCGGTCCTGCACTTCTCGACCTGGCTGGACGACGGCGCCTGGGTGGTGGAGCTGCGCGACCCGGCGGGTGTCCCGTGGCGTGGGGCGTCCGTGGAAGCCGGTGCGCGCCTTGCGCTTCCGGGTGGTCAGGTCGCCACGATGCGTGTCCCGTGGCTGCCGGACGGGGATCGGCTGTGGGTCGCCGAGGTGGCCGCGGCGCCCCGCGGCATCGATATCGACGTCCGCACGATGCTCGCCCGGCACGGCAGACCGATCACCTATTCCTATGTGGCCGAGCGCTGGTCGGCGTCCTACTACCGGACGGTCTTCGGGACGGTTCCGGGTAGCGCCGAAATGCCCAGTGCGGGACGGCCTTTCAGCGAGGCGCTGGTGACGGGTCTGATCGCGGGCGGTATCGGGCTGGCCCCGATCACCCTGCACACGGGCGTGTCCTCGCCGGAGACCGGGGAGCCGCCCAGTCCGGAGCGGTTCGAGGTGCCGGAGATGACCGCGCGGCTGGTCGAGGCCACTCGGCAAGCGGGGCGGCGGGTGGTGGCGGTCGGGACCACGGTGACGCGGGCGCTCGAATCGGCCGCCACCGTCGACGGCCGGGTCCTCCCGATGGCCGGGTGGACCGATCTGGTGCTGTGCGCCGACCGCCCGGCGCGGGTGGTGGACGGGCTGATCACCGGGTGGCACGCCCCGGGCGCCTCGCATCTGCATCTGCTGGAAGCGGTGGCGGGCGGGGACGCGGTCCGCGAGGCGTACCGCGCCGCGCTCGATTCCGGTTATCTGTGGCACGAATTCGGTGACGCCGCCCTCCTCTTCCGGAACTGACCCGCATCCGGTCCGGAACTGGACCCCCGGGATGCAAGCGTCACCGACGGTGGCGTAGGCTGGCCTCTTCCGCGCCGCCGAGTGCTCGCCGCCCGGTTCCGGGCCCGCGGCAACGGGTTTCCTACCCGCCGGTACCCATTAGGGATACGAGCGTTTGTCCTGGTAGGGAACGTTCAGAGGCGCTTCGATGAACTCCCGGTGCGGTCTGCGTCGCGTTCACCGGACTGGCATCGACAGGTAATCCGGCGGACGCTCCGACGCAGTCTGGGACTGGCTTGATCAAGGCTATGACCACGATGGCAGCGTCGAATTCCAGCCTGCTGGCAGCCGCGTCGAAGCCCGCCCCGGAACCGCCCCGCACCACCGGACGGTCCCAGTACTCCCTGGTCGTCTCCTCCGATGCCGAGCATCGTGAGGCCGCGCAGCGCCTGCGCTACCAGGTGTTCGCCAATGAGCCGGGGTTCACCATCCCCGACAACGGAACCGGCCTGGACGCCGACCGTTTCGACGACCACTGCGATCACCTGCTGGTGCGCGACGAGCTCACCGACCAGTTCGTCGGCTGCTACCGCATGCTGCCCCCGGACAAGGTGACCGCCGCCGACGGCTACTACACCGCCACCGAATTCGATTTGGCCGCACTGGATCCCGTCGGCCACCGGATCGTCGAGATGGGCCGCGCCTGTGTGGTCCCCGACCACCGCAACGGCTCGGTGCTCACCCTGATGTGGGCGGGGATCCTGCACTACATCCAGCTCACCGGCTACGACTGGGTGATGGGCTGCGTCTCGGTCCCCATGCGAATGACGCCCGAGGACGAGCCCGGCGTGAACGTGCGCGGTGTGCGCGATCTGTTGCTGCGCAAGCACGCGCTGGACGCGGAACGCCATGTGCGCCCGTACAACCCGGTCGTGGTGGACGGCCGCGGCCTGGACGAGCTGGCGGCCCCGGCCCGTCCGAAGCTGCCGCCGCTGCTGAGCGGCTACCTACGCCTGGGCGCGGAGATCTGCGGCGAGCCGGCCCACGACCCGGAGTTCGCGGTGGCCGACTTCGTCGCGCTGCTCGGCCTCGAGACCATCAACACCCGCTACCTGGAGCGCCTGCAGGGCGCGGCCAACAGCCTGGATGCCCGGTGATATCCCATGATGCCCGTTCTGCTCTCCCCGGAGGCCGGTGCGCTCTCGTGCCCGCCGGCCGAGCCCACCGCCCACTCCTGGATGCCCCACAGCCCGTGCGGCGCTTCGTGTGTCGGCTCTCCCGCTGAGGCGGGCACGCTGCGGGTCGCCGCGCGCGTGCTCGGCATCGCGGGGGTGCTGCTGAGTTTCCCGATCGCGCATGTCGCCACGCCACGCCGCCGCCGCACCGGTCTGCAGCGCCGCTATGCGCGAGCCCTATTGGCCTGCTGCGGAATTCGGGTTCGGATCACCGATGAGCGCGCCGCGGAGGACCGGCGTGACGGCGGGGTCCTGGTGGTGGCCCGCCACATCGGCTGGACCGACATCCTCGCGCTGACCGCGGTGGAGCCCATGGGCTTCGTGGCCCGCGCCGACCTGGTGGAGTGGCCCGCGCTCGGCGACGTGGCCAAGAAGGTGCGGGTCATCCCGATCGATCGGGAACGGCTGCGCCAGCTGCCGTCGGTGATCGGGACCATGGCGGCCCGGCTCTCGGCCGGGGACCGCGTCTGCTTCTTCCCCGAGGGCACCACCTGGTGCGGTCGCGCGCACGGCACGTTGCGGCCCGCGCTGTTCCAGGCGGCCATCGATTCCGGTGCGCCGGTGCAGCCGCTGCGGCTGCAGTATGTGAACGCCGCGGGCGAACTGTCCACGGTCCCCGGCTTCGTCGGCGTGGACTCGCTGGCGGACTCGTTCCGGCGGGTGCTGCGGTCCAAGGGCGTGGTCGCCGAGATCACCCTGCGCCCGCAGCTGCTTCCGGACACCGACCGGCACGAGCTGGCGCGGCGCTGTGAGCAGGAGTTGGAGGGCGACACCGTCGCCCGTGCCTTCACCGATGTGATCCACGGCTCGGAGCACCTCGCAGCTATCGGTACCGGGGCGACGCGGCAGGCCGCGGTCGACCGGGTGTGATTCGGATCAATTTCACAGGGTATTAGGGGATTTCACCGGTTTGCGCTGAATGTCCGTTAGGGGGTTGCGCAGTCGTCCGGTCTCGGGACCCCCTAATTGTCGCTAGTTCTCAGCTTCCAGGCCGACCAGTCGGTAACGCCCGGCCCGCGTGATTCGACGGCAAGGCAATCGAATAACGACGTCTGGAAGCGAATACATCAATGTCGGCAAGGACATTCCCGGCTGCCGTGGTCATCGCCGCGGCCGTAGCTCTCTGCGCGCCGTCAGCCACCGCTGACCCCACGACCACCGCGCCCGCCCCGGGCCTCGGCCTCGGCGTCGATGTCAATGTCGGCCCGGGCGGACTCGGCGTCGACGTGAACACCGGCGCCCACGTCGGCGGAGACGCCAATGGCGGCGTGCAGGTCGGCGGCAACACGCAGGCCGGTGGCAATGCCAATGGCGGCGTGCAGGTCGGCGGCAACACGCAGGCCGGTGGGAATGCCAATGGCGGTGTCCAGGTCGGCGGCAATACGCAGGTCGGCGGAAACGCGGGCGGCGGTGTGGATGTCGGCGGTGGCGTCCAGACGGGCGGTAATGCCAATGGCGGCCTCGATATCGGTGGCGGTGTGCAGACCGGTGGTAATGCCAATGGCGGCCTGGACGTCGGTGGGGGCGTGCAGACGGGTGGTAATGCCAATGGCGGCCTGGACGTCGGTGGCGGTGTGCAGACGGGTGGTAATGCCAATGGCGGCCTGGACGTCGGTGGCGGTGTGCAGACCGGTGGCAATGCCAATGGTGGCGTGCAGATCGGTGGGGGCGTGCAGACCGGCGGTAATGCCAATGGTGGCGTGCAGATCGGTGGTGGTGTGCAGACCGGTGGTAATGCCAACGGCGGTGTGCAGGTCGGCGGTAACACCAATATCGGTGGTGAGGCGCAGGGCGGTGGCCTGGGCGGCGTCGACCTGACCGTCTCCGGTGGCGCGGCCGCGGGCGCGGATGTGGTGAACGGCATGACGATTCCGGTCGGCGCGAGCACCGGCATCCCCGGCGGCATCGCGGCGACCGACGCGATCCCGGTGGGCGGCTACAAGATCCCGAAGGGCGCGCCGGAGACCGGCGCCGGCGGCATGGCGGGCGCCCGATGATGATCGAACGCCGAAACATGATGAGCGCGAAGCCGGTCCGCCGCAGACCGCTGGCCGCCGTGGCCGCGGTGCTGGCGGTCACGGCGGCCCTGGTCTCGG
>NZ_JBHWHH010000254.1:0-7800 GCF_042732555.1 Nocardia sp. NPDC059764 | reverse complement strand
GCCTTGGTGATCGAGGCCTTGACGCCGCCGACGATCTCGGCGGCGTCCGCGGGGGCCGCGCCGAAAGTCAGTGTGGTGGCGAGGATCTCGCCCGCGATCAGGTCACGGTGGGTTTCGGCCCAGGCGAGGCGGTCGGCGGGGACGTCGAGGACCACGGTGATGCGGTCGGAGACGTCCAGGCCGAGGGACTTGCGGGTTTCCTGGAGGTCGCGGATGAGGTCGCGGGCCCAGCCCTCGGCCTCGAGTTCCTCGGTGACCACCGAATTCAGCACCACCAGACCGGCATTGCCGGGCAGGGCGGCGGTGGATTCGGGCTCGGCGGCGACCAGGCGCTGGGTGTATTCCTCGGGGAGCAGGGCGATGCCGGCGGCGGTCACGGTGCCGTCGGCGGCCTCGGTCCACTCCCCCGCCTTGACGGCCTTGATCACCGTCTGGACGTCCTTGCCGATGCGCGGACCGGCGGCGCGCGCATTGACGACCAGTTCGAAGCGGCCGTGGGCGGCCACGTCGGCGGTGAGATCGACCTTCTTGACGTTCACCTCGTCGGCGATCAGATCCACGAAGGGGCGCAGGCGTTCCGCGTCGGCGGCGGCCACGGTGACCTCCGAGAGCGGCAGGCGCACCCGCAGGTTCTGGGCCTTGCGCAGGCTCAGCACCGTGGAGCAGGCGGTGCGGACCTCGTCCATGGCCGACACCAGTTCGGCGTCGTGCGGCAGGACGTCGGCGGCGGGCCAGTCGGCCAGGTGCACCGAACGCTCACCGGTGAGACCGCGGTAGATCACCTCGGAGATGAGCGGCAGCAGCGGGGCCGCGAGCCGGGTCGTCACCTCGAGCACGGTGTGCAGGGTGTCGATGGCGTCGCGGTCCTCCTCCCAGAAGCGCGAACGCGACCGGCGCACATACCAATTGGTGAGCGCGTCGGCGAAGGTGCGCAGCTCGTCGCAGGCGGTGGCGATGTCGTAGACCTCGAGCGCGTCGGTCATGACGTCGCGGGTCGCCGCCAGCTTGGCCAGGATGTACCGGTCGAGCACGTTCCCCGAGTCGGTGCGCCAGGTGCCGGGCTGCGAGGCGTACAGCTGCAGGAAGGTCCAGGCGTTCCACAGCGGGCGCAGCGCCTGGCTGACACCCTCGCGGATCCCGCGCTCGGTGACGATCAGGTTGCCGCCGCGCAGCACCGGGGACGCCATGAGGAACCAGCGCATGGCGTCGGAGCCGTCACGGTCGAAGACCTCGTTGACGTCGGGGTAGTTGCCCTTGGACTTCGACATCTTGAGGCCGTCGTCGCCGAGCACGATGCCGTGCGCCACAACGGACTTGAACGCCGGGCGGTCGAACAGCGCGGTCGAGAGCACGTGCAGGTTGTAGAACCAGCCGCGGGTCTGGCCGTTGTACTCGACGATGAAATCGCCGGGGCTGTGCGGAGCCGCGACGGCGGCGCCGTCAATCGACTCCGTCGAGGTGCCCTCGAACCACTCCTTGTTCTCGAACGGATAGTGCACCTGCGCGTAGGGCATGGACCCGGACTCGAACCAGCAGTCGAGGACCTCGGGGGTGCGCCGCATCATCGACTTCCCGGTCGGGTCATCGGGATTCGGCCGCACCAGCTCGTCGATCATGGGCCGGTGCAGGTCGTCCGGGCGCACGCCGAAGTCCCGCTCGAGCGCGTCGAGCGAGCCGTACACGTCCACGCGCGGGTAGGCCGGGTCGTCGGAGATCCAGACCGGGATCGGCGCGCCCCAGTAGCGGTTACGGCTGATGTTCCAGTCGCGCGCGTTCTCGAGCCACTTGCCGAACTGGCCGTCGCGGATGTGCTCGGGGACCCAGGTGATCTCCTTGTTGAGCTCCACCATGCGGTCACGGAACTTGGTGACCGCCACGAACCAGGACGGCACCGCCATGTAGATCAGCGGCTGGCCCGAGCGCCAGCTGTGCGGGTAGGAGTGCTCGATGGTCTCGTGCCGCAACAGCTTTCCGGCGGCCTTGAGGTCCTTGATGATGACCGGGTTGGCGTCGAAGACCATCAGGCCCTCGTACGGCGGCACCATGGAGGTGAACTTGCCGCCCGCGTCGAGGGGCTGCACGATGTCGATCCCGTTGGCGGAGGCGACATCCATGTCCTCCTCACCGAAGGCGGGGGCCAGGTGCACGATGCCGGTGCCGGAGTCGGTGGTGACGTAGTCGGCGTTGAGCACGCGGTGCGCGCGGGGGTGGCCGAGGAAGAAGTCGAAGGGCGGCAGGTAGTTCAGGCCCTCGAGCGCGGCGCCCGAGTGCTCGGACAGCACCTGCGGCTCCTCGCCGAACTCACGGGTGTAGTGCGACACCCGCTCGGCGGCAACCACATACCGCTTGCCGTCCTTGCCCTGCACGTGCGCGTAGGTGACGTCGGGGTGCACGGCGATGGCGAGGTTGGACGGCAGCGTCCACGGCGTGGTGGTCCAGATCAGCGCGTTGGCGCCGTCGAGGTTGTGCAGCGGGTGGTCGGCCGGAACCCGCAGCACCATGTCGACGGTGACCGCCGGGTCCTGGCGCATCCGGTAGGAGTCGTCGAGACGCGCCTCCTGGTTGGACAGCGGGGTCTGCTCGTACCAGCTGTAGGGCAGCACCCGGAAGCCCTGATAGATCAGACCCTTGTCGTACAGCGACTTGAACGCCCACATGACCGATTCCATGAAGTCGAGGTCGAGGGTTTTGTAGTCGTTGTCGAAGTCGACCCAGCGCGCCTGGCGGGTGACGTAGTTACGCCATTCGTTCGTGTAGCGCAAGACCGAAGATTTACACGCGGCATTGAATTCCGCGAGACCCATGGCATCGATCTGTGATTTGTCCGTGATACCGAGCTGCTTCTCCGCTTCGATTTCCGCGGGCAGGCCGTGAGTATCCCAGCCGAAACGCCGTTCGACCTTCTTACCGCGCATGGTTTGGAAACGCGGGATCAAATCCTTCACGTATCCGGTCAGCAGATGACCGTAGTGCGGCAACCCATTGGCGAAGGGCGGGCCGTCGTAGAAGACGAATTCCTCTGCCTCGGAACGGTTCTCGATGCTGGCACGGAAGGTGTCGTCGGCGGCCCAGTAGTCCAGGACCCGCTGCTCCAGCTCGGGGAAGGAGACCTGCCCGGTGGTCCGGCTCAGGTCCGCGCGGGGGTATGCGCTTCGGGTGCTGCTGTCGTCCGCCATGGCGGCCTCTCGTCTCCTCGTGCCTGCGTCGTGGGCACGGGGACGATCCCGGCGCTCGGCGCGCCGTAACCGCGGTACCACCCCGCTTGCCCGGACCGCAGGAGCTGTGAAAACCCTTGCGAGACCGAGCCTCTCGTTGCGAGCTGTGACGGGCTCACCCGTTCGGTTCTAGTGGGCGATACCCGCTCGGAGCAGGTCCCGCCGTTCTTCCGAAGGCTCCCCGGTGATGGCCGGATCGACGCCGTGGTGCTGTCTACATACTAGCGGGGCGGGTCCAGGGGTTATTCCCCGGACCCGCCCCGAAGCGAATCGTGTGAGCCGCTAATGCCTGGCGTGCCGTCCGCCCGGTGGTGGCGAGGACGCGTCCTCGTCATCGGTCCGCAGCGACAACGCACTGACGAGCAGCAGCACCGCGCCGATCACGCACACGATGATGCAGCCCCATGCCCAGATCACCGAACCGGTGGTCAGTGCGGTCACCAGCAGTCCGAAACCGACCGCGGCGAGGCCGAGCGTCACTGCGAGCAAGTGCACCATCCCCTCGTGTGTCTTCGGCGGCGGTGGCCACCGGAGGTCGCTTCGAAAGGTTGGCGACGATGCCGTGCCGCCCGGGATCGGGTCCCGTGCGACATGGCATCGCAGGCCGTGGTTACGACTTTACTTGCTGCCCTTGAGGAGTGCGCCGTTGCCGGAGGCATCCTGGCCGAATTCGCCGCCGTCGACCGGGACCGCGGAGCCGCGGTTCTCCAGCTCCTCCAGCTGCGATTCCAGGTAGGACTTCAGGCGCACGCGGTACTCGCGCTCGAAGGTCTTGAGCTGCTCGATGCGGCTCTCCAGCACGCTGCGCTGCTGGGTGATGGTGGCCATGATCTCGGTGTGCTTGCGCTCGGCGTCGGCCTGCAGGGCGTCGGCCTTCTCCTTGGCCTGGCGCAGCTGGGAATCCGAGCGGGTCTGCGCGTCGGACAGCATGGCCTCGGCCTTCTGACGCGCGTCGGCGATCATCGCCTCCGAGCGGGTGCGAGCGTCGCTGACCAGGCGCTCGGAGTTGCCTCTGGCGTTGGCCAGCAGCGACTCGGCCTCGGTCTTGGCGTCCGAGGTGAGGCGGTCGGCCATCTCCTGGGCCAGCGAAAGCACCTTGGCGGCCTGCAGATTGGCGTCCGCGGAGGGGGCCTCGGCCTTGACGGGGGCGACCGGGACCGGGGCCGGCATGGGGGCCGGGGGCACCGGCGGCGCGGCCTTGATGGGCTCCGGCGCGACCGGGGCCTTCACCGGCTGGACCGCGGGGCCGCGGTTCTTCTTGGCGTCGGACAGTTCCGCGTCCAGCTCGGCAACGCGCTGGCGAAGATCCGCGTTCTCCTCGATGAGGCGTGAGAGCTCCTGCTCGACCAGGTCGAGGAAGGCGTCGACTTCATCCTCGTTGTAGCCGCGCTTCCCGATCGGCGGTTTGCTGAACGCGACGTTATGAACATCGGCGGGGGTCAGCGGCATGGAACGATCCCTTCACGCTTCGTATGGAGATCTAGCGGTAGATCTGGGCAAGCATTCTTTCGGCTCATTCTGTCACACCTGAGCTACCGACTGCCCTATCTGGCCCGTGATCGACATGAGGATGAACACGATAAACAGCAAGACCATAATCGACAGATCGAGCCGAATTCCCCCAAGATTCACTGGGGGTATCAAACGCCTCAGAAGTTTCACCGGGGGGTCGGTGATCGTGAAGATCACCTCGAGGATGACCACGACGAAGCCGGTCGGCCGCCAGTCGCGCGCGAAGCTGCGGATGAACTCGACGATGACTCGGCTGATCAGCAGCAGCCAGAAGAGGAACAGCAGGAGGTTCAACACCTGGAACAAGGCCACCGCACCACTCTGCCTGACAAACCATGATCGGCAAAACAGAAACACGGATCGTGCCGGTCACATCCGGTGTTGACGCGGCATGGCCGCAAGACTCCCCCATGATCCCCCGCGACCCTCGGTCGCAACCCCCTGGACGCGGCGCATTGCGCTGCCGCCGTGCGTGTTCGGCGCTGATGTGCGCCGGCACCGGCTGACGCCGCCGTTCCCCACGGCAGCGGCAGCTGGCTACTTCTGGTTGTAGAAGCCGTTCTCGGCGATGCGGCGGCGCTCCTCGGCGGAGACGTCGACGTCGGCGGGCGAGAGCAGGAACACCTTGGTGGCCACCTTGTCGAACGAGCCACGCAGGGCGAAAGCCAGACCGGCGGCGAAGTCCACCAGGCGGCGGGCGTCGGAGTTGCTCATCTCGACCAGGTCCATGATCACCGGGGTGCCGTCACGGAAACGCTCACCGATGATGGCGGCCTCGGCGTAGGTGCGCGGGCGCAGCGTCGTGATCTTGGACAAGGTGCCTCCGTCCTCGAAGATCTGGGGACGGCGGGCCGCCTCGATGCGGCGCTCCTGCTCCCGCAGCTCCTCGATGCGCCGCTCGGCGTCGGTGTCCATCGCCAGCGCGCCGCGGGTGCTCGCACCGCCGCCCATGGACCGGGTCCGGCTGGAGGGGGCGGTGTCGATACGGGTGGGGCGACGCGGGGCGTCGTAGCGGGCGTCGGCGTCGTAGCGGTCGCGCTCGCGGTGATCGCGCTCGCGCTCACGCAGCTCGTCGGCGTAGTCGTCGCGGCGGGAGGCGCTGTAGGCCGGCTTGTAGGGGGCCTTGTACGACGGCTCGTAGGCTGGCTCGTCGTCGTAACGGTCCTCGCCGTATCGGTCGTAGTCACGCTCGCGTTCGGCGTAGGGCCGGGGACGACGCTGGCCACGCTCATCGGCGCTCCGGGCGGCTCCGCGGTCGTCGACGTAATCGTCTTCGTAATCCTCGAGCGGAACCATCCCGAAGTACGCCTTGAACTTGTGCAGCGTGCTCATGCTTCCACCTCGCTGGCGCTCGGCTCCAGCACGAGCACGCTCGTGGCTGCGTTCATTACCCGCTCGCTGCGCTCGCTCATCTGGTCGACCTTCCTTCGGCCCCGGTTGGCCTGGGGTGTTGTCCTGCTCAGTCCTCGTCTGTCACCAAGCATATGTTTCAAATGTGACTGGTGAGGTTTCTTTGCTACGCCGAGGTTATCGGTCGCGCGCCCATAAGCGCAGTACCGACACGCACGCACGTACTGCCGTGGCGTATGGCCGACTCCAAGTCGCCGGACATGCCCGCCGACAGCTCTTTCGCCTCGGGGTGAACAATCGTTAATACAGAGTGGATGCGGGCCAGTTGCTCGAAGGCCGCATCGGGCTCCACATCCAGCGGCGGGATCGCCATCAGGCCCGCGAGCTGCAGCGATTCCGAGGCCTCGACCTGATCGGCGAGCGCGCGCAGCGCGTCGTCGCGGACGCCGCCGCGGGCCGGATCGGCGTCCAGCGACACCTGCAGCAGCACGCGCAAGGGGGCCGAACGCGCGCCCTCGTCCAGCGCGGCCCGCGCACCGGCCTCGAGCGCGCTCGCGAGCCGCTCGCTGTCCACCGAGTAGACCGTATCCGCCCAGCGTGCAACGGCTTTCGCCTTGTTGCGCTGAAGCCGTCCGATGAACTCCCAACGTACCTGGGACAGGTGCCCCAGCTGCGCCACCTTGCCCGCGGCCTCCTGTTCGCGGGATTCCCCGAACTCCCGGCGGCCCAGGTCATAGAGGATCTCGATATCCGAGGCGGGGAAGTACTTGGTCACCGGCAGCAACCGCACCGACCCGGGTTCGCGGCCCGCGGCCGCGCACGCTGCGTCGATTCGCTCGATGAGTGCCGACAGAGCGGTTTCGAGCTCGGCGACGCGACCTCCGCCGGACGTGACGTGCGCCGCATCGGATCCCGCTGCGGCGGTGAAACTTTCGGTCATTCTGAAACCCCCTCGGGTGACATCCAAATCACACCGGCGAGTCGGCCGGTCGGCGCGCCGCGGCGGTGGGAGAACAAGGTCTTGTCCTCGATAGTGCACCGCGGGTCCATCGCGACGGCACCGACACCGGCGGCCTCCAGCTGCCGCCGGATGCCCGCGCGCAGATCCAGGCCGGGCGTGCCCTTGGCGGTGGTGGTCGCGCTGCCCGGCAGATGCGCCTCGACATCGGCGCGCATGGCCGCGGGCACCTCGTACCGGCGGCCGCTGGCGGCCGGGCCGAGGAAGGCCCCGATCCGCTCCGGCTTCGCGCCGACCGACACCATGGCCTCGAGCACCCGGGGCACGATCCCGATGCGCGCCCCGATCCGGCCCGCGTGCACGGCCGCGATCACCCCGGCCTCGTCGTCGGACATCAGGATCGGCACGCAGTCGGCGGTGAGCACCACCAGCGCCAGGTTTCGCTGGGTGGTGACCAGTGCGTCGGTGGCGGGCACCGGCTCGGAGCGCGGTCCGTCGACGATCTCGACGTTGCGGCCGTGGATCTGTTCCATCCACACCAGCCGGTCCGGCGTCAGCCCGATGCTCTCCGCGAGCCGAACCCGATTGCGCCGCACCGCTTCCGGATCATCGCCGACGTGGTCGCCCAGATTGAACGAGTCGTAGGGCGCTTGCGAGAATCCGCCCGCCCGCGTCGTCACGACCCGTCTGGTCCGGAAAACAGGTGCCGCTGAAGTCATGCCACCGAGGGTAGTAGCCACCGCGGGGCAACCCGGAATCAGACAG
>NZ_JBHWHH010000253.1:0-7910 GCF_042732555.1 Nocardia sp. NPDC059764 | reverse complement strand
GGTACCGGCCCGCGCACCTGACCCCTCAGCCCAGCACCGCTCTCGTGGTGTGGCAGCCCCGAAACCGGCGTAAGCCGCAGTAGGGCAAGACGAGCCGGAAGGCGGTGTCCCCAGTGGGGCACCGCCTTTCTGCTGTCCGGATCCCTGGATCCCGCCTGCTGACGTTCGCCCGGTTGCGATTGTTGCGGCTGATGTGCTGAGTTGCGACAGCGGACTGTGTGATTGGCGAAGTCCGGTGGGGCTGTTTATAATAAACAGACCGGTAGGTTATTAATTGCTGCCGATCGTGAGTTTTGTCCTTATGCTGCAGGGGAATTCATGGCCTGACGTAGTTGCGGCGGGATCGCTGTTTTCCTGAGTCTTGCAAAACGGATCAGCCAGAATTGACGACTGAAAACCCGTGTCGCACGGCGTTTTCCAGTTGATCAGTCGGTTTTCGGCTTGGAAGCCCCGCAACGTTCACGTTTTCGAGGAATAGAGGGCCCGTTATTGAAACGTCCCGTTCCGTTGCTGGCTAACCTCGCTTACACTTGCTTGGCAACGGCTGCTGTCGAGTGTCCCGCAGCACTTCACTCGCCGGTCACGCCTGCGTTCGATTGCGAAATGGGGTTGTGACACAAATGGATTCGCGGACCGTCGCATTGATAAGAACAACGTTCAAGGCGGTTGCTGCGGAAGAAGGTGGCCCCGAGAAACTCGCGCGGTCGTTCTACGCCATCCTCTTCACGGAGTACCCTCACGTGCGGGATTTCTTCCCCGCCGCTCTGGACGCCCAGCGCGACCGGCTGGTGAAGGCCATCGCCTACGTGGTGGATCGGCTGGAGGAACCCGACCGGCTGCTGCCCTTCCTGGCGCAGCTCGGCCGCGACCACCGCAAGTACGGCGTGGTGGCCGATCACTATGAGGCCGTGGGGAAATCGCTCAAGAGCGCGCTCGAGGCCTACGCGGGCACCGAGATCTGGACCGACGAGGTCGGCCGCGCCTGGGACGAGGGCATCGGCATCATCGCCGGCACCATGATCAAGGCCGCCGACGGCGAGAGCACCCCGCCGGTGTGGACCGGCACCGTCATCGAGCACCGCGAAGTGCTGCGCAACCTGGCGGTCGTGCGCCTGAAGCTGGACCAGCCCATGCAGTACGCGGCCGGTCAATACATGAGCGTGCAGATCCCGTCCCGCCCGCGCATGTGGCGCTACCTGTCCCCGGCCATCCCCGCCAATGCCGACGGCGAACTGGAATTCCACATCCGCGGCGTCACCGGCGGCTGGGTCAGCCCGGCCATGGTCGGGCACAGCCGGGTTGGCGAGCAGTGGCTGATCGGATCGCCGCTGGGCGGTCTCGGCGTGCCCCGCAACACCCGCCGCAAGATGCTGATGGTCGGCTGCGGCACCGGCATCGCGCCGCTGCGCGCCCAGCTCATGGCCATGACCTCGCGCCGATCCAACCCCAAGGTGGATCTGTTCGTCGGCGGCCACTACCCGTGCGATCTCTACGACCTCGAGGTGCTCAGCCAATTGGCCTGCGCCAACAAGTGGCTCACCGTGCACCCGGTCACCGAGTCCACCGAGAACCCGTGGTGGCACTTCGACAATTCCGAGGAGACCCGCGAATACCCGGGCCTGCAGCCGCGGGCGGTCGGTCAGATCGGCAAGATCGTGGCGAGCCACGGCTCCTGGGAGGACCGCGACGTGCAGATCGTGGGAGCCCCGTCCATGGTGCAGACCACCAAGTTCCGGCTCATGGCGGCCGGCACCTCCACCGAGAACATCCGCCACGACCCGCTGTTCTGAGACGCCGGCCGCCCCGAGGGCTCAGAAGCCTTCGTAGCGAATGGCTTCCGCGGGAGCTCCGATGGCGACGAGCTGGTCGATGGTGTTGCGCACCATGGCCGCGCCGCCGCACACCAGGATCTGGTGGTGGTCCAGCGGACCGAACCGCTCCGGGATGTCCGCGATGGTGCCCGGCATCATCTCCTCCGGCCGGAAGCCGATGTCGACGCGGCACTGCTCGTACCAGGTGTCGACGAAGTCCGGGTCGTACTCGTCCTGCACCACGGGAACCACGGTGAGCCAGGGCATTTCGCCGGTCAGCAGATAGAGCATGTCGGAGGCGTACAGGTCGCGCGGGTAGCGCGCCCCGACGAACAGGTGGGTGCGCGGCGGCTGTTCGCGGCGCGCGAGATCCAGCAGCAGCGCGCGCATCGGCGCCAGCCCGACGCCGTCGGCGATCATGACCACCTCGGTGGCGTCCGGCTCCACCGCCAGCCAGCCGCCGGGCGCGCTGATCCGCCATTCGTCGCCGGGATGGGAGTCGGCCACGATGGAACCGCTGCACCATCCGCCCGGCAGGGTCCGCACATGGAATTCCAGCTTGCCGTCCAGCGACGGCGGCAGCGCGGAGTACATGCGGCGCACCATGTTCGGATGCTGCGGCGTGCGCACCTCCACCGACTGTCCCGCCGCGAACGGCACGAACTCGCCGATCAACCGCACCACCGTGGTGTCCTCGCGCAACCGGTGCGCCCCCACCACCGTGGCGGTCCACTCGGTCTGCGCGTCCAGGGGAATCGCGCCGGTCTCATCGGGGCCGATAGTCAAAACAACTCCTCAATATCAATTTGCCTCCGCTCCGCTCCGGCGGGTTCGCGGCCCCTGGTCCCGATTCTTCCCTCCTCTGCTCCTCCAAGGCGCAGGTCTATGGAGCCGTTCGCTCCCCCGCTCCGAGCGCGGGGAGGCGGAGCGCAGTCCAGAATCGGGACGGCCGCGAACTGCGGCGCGGGTCTGCTGCGGTTGTCCGGAACTGAGTCCGCAGGGATACAAGATGTTTCGACAGTCTCACACCGGATCCGAAAGTCTCACACCGGATCCGAACTGATGGCCGACTCGGGTGCGCCCACGGCGAGCAGGGCTCGCTTGGTGTCGGCGATCATGCGGGCCGAACCGGCGATCTGGATCTGCCGATCGGCCCAGGCGCCGAAGCTGGCCACCACCGCGCCCAGGTTCCCGATCAGCCGCCGATGCATGCCGAAGGGCGGGTCGGCGGGCGGGTAGGGGTGCCACCAGGGGTTGGTCTCGTTCTCGCAGACCGGGATCACCGTGAGCCACGGATTGGACTGCGAGAGCTGCCACATGTTCTCCACGTCGTAGAGGTCACACGGGTAGCGGCCGCCCATGAACAGGTGCACGCGCGGGTTGATGCCGCGCCGCCCCATCTCGATGAGCTGGGCCCGCAGCGGGGCGATGCCGGTGCCCGCGCCGATCATGAGCACGTCCTTGCGGCGGCTCAGGTCGACGTGCAGGCCGCCGAGCGGGGCGGCGATCATCCAGCGGTCGCCGACCTGGGTCTCGTTCACGATGCCGGGGCTGACCCAGCCGGTCCGGACCTTGCGCACGTGGAATTCGATCTCGCCGTACGGGTTGGTGGGGATGGCGGGGGACAGGTAGCGCCACATCTTGGGCCGCTGCGGGATGGCGACCGGCACGTACTGCCCGGCCTGGTAGGGGATGGGGGTGTCGGTCTGCAGGCGCACGATGGCCAGATCGTCCACCACCCGCCGGTGCCCGACCACGGTCGCCTCCCAATAGGGCTGCGACTTATCGGAATTCGCTCCGATGGCCATGGACGCGGAGATCAGGATGGTGATGTCGCGCCAGCCCGCCTCGAGCGGCCGCGACCAGTTCGCAACCCCGTTGTAGCTCCGGAAGGCATGCAGCAGGGCGCGCCCGGCGATGTCGTAGTGCGCCGCCTCCACCCCGTACTTGCGGTGGTCGCGGGCGAGTTGCTCCAGGAAGCGCTGGGCGCGATCCCAGTCCTCCAGGTTGTCGAGGACGAACGAGATGGCCGTGACCAACCGTTTCGCCTGCATGTCCATGGCGGAGGGGAAAAGTTCCCGCAAAGCGGGGATCTCCGCGAAAAGATGACCGTAGAACGCGCTGATCAGCCGTTCCGGCCCGTTGGGGGCCTCGACGACTGTCCGAAAGTTTGCGCGGACCAGCGCTGCCGAACGCGCATCCACGACGTCGAGCTTTCCTTCCTGTCCAACTACCCCGAACCGCCTGCTGCCAGGCGGCCCTCCGCGTCAAGTATCCCTTAAAACCCGGTGGTCGCACGGATATAGCCGGAGGTGGATCGATTTCCGTAACCCGGGGTTCAGATCACCAGCACCGTCTTGCCGCGCGCACCCGACGCGCCGATCATGGCGGGAGCGTCGGCCAGCGGCGGCAGATTGCGGATCGGCACCACCAGATCGCCGGTCGCGACCAAACGCAGCAGTTCGCTCAATTCGGCCGTGCCGCCGCGGGATTCGAGGTTGCCGCCGATGATGCCACGCGCCTTCAGATCCGCTTCGTCGGCCGATCCGATGGTCGAGTAGGCGTGGCCGCCCGGCTTCACCAGGCTCGCGTTGTCGGCGAACACCGGCGGCGGACTGACCAGATCGAAGACCGCCTCGATACCGCCGGGATCGGTGATCCGCACCGAATCGGCGACGGGCAATGGGGAGGCCTCGGCGTGGGTGGGCGAGTCGGTGACGGTCATGCGGCCGTAATTCACCACCTCCATCGCGCCGAGCCGGATCATGCGGTCGGTGTCATCGGGGCGGGCGGTCGCGATGACGTGCGCCCCGGCCATGGCCGCCAGCTGCACCAGGTAGGAGCCGACGCCGCCGGACGCGCCGACGATCAGCACCCGCTGCCCGCGCTGGACCTCGGCCGCGTGCAGCAGGTCCAGGGCGGTGATGCCCGCGGTCGGCAGTGCGGCCGCGCGCACCGCGGTGACCTCGTCGGGGAGCTTGACCAGGGTGTCGCCGTCGGCGGCCACCAGGTATTCGGCGAAGGTGCCGTGCCCGAGCGGCGGCGACAGGAACTTGCCGACCACCCGGTCGCCGATGTCGAAGTCATCGACGCCCGCGCCGACCGCGCTGACGGTGCCCGCGCCGTCGACGCCGGGGATCATCGGAAAGTCATGGGGGAGTTGGCCGTCCAGGAAGCCGTCGATGATCCGTTGGTCGACGGGGTTCACCCCGGCCGCCTCCAGATGGATCTGGATCTGTCCCGGTCCGGCCTCCGGGACCGGCATGTCGGCGGGTTCGGGGGTGCCACCGAATTCTCGGACGACGATCGCGCGCATTGCTGCTCCATTCGTTCGGGCGAACCGGGATGGATGAGCTGGTGTGATGCGTCAACGAATGGGGCCATCGTACGCGTAGCGTGTGGAGAGGCTCCTGGCCGTGAGAGAAAGGGCCTAGGTCTCTGGTGTCACCGCCGGAAATTGGTCAGACTTGAGCGGAACAGACTCAATTTCTACCGCGTTGTAGACAACAACGACTAGTAGGAAGGTGACAGTGGACTCGTTCAATCCCACCACCAAGACCCAGGCGGCGCTGACCGCCGCCCAACAGGCGGCCTCGGTCGCCGGTAACCCGGAGATCCGTCCGGCTCACTTGCTGGTGGCGTTGCTGGATCAGACCGACGGCATCGCCGCACCCTTGCTCAAAGCCGTCGCCGTCGATCCGGCCACGGTCCGGCGTGAGGCCCAGGAGATCGTGGATCGCCTGCCCCGCGCCACGGGGGCCACCACCACACCCAACTTCGGCCGCGAGGCCATCGCCGCGCTCACCTCGGCGCAGCATCTGGCCACCGAGCTCGGCGACGAGTACGTCTCCACCGAGCATCTCGTCTACGGTTTGGCCGCAGGTGATTCCGATGTCCAGCAGCTGCTGCTGAAGTACGGCGCGACCGCGGACGCGCTGCGTGAGGCGTTCACCGCCGTGCGCGGCAACGCCCGCGTCACCTCGCCGGATCCCGAGGGCTCCTACCAAGCGCTGGAGAAGTACTCCACCGACCTGACCGCCGCCGCCCGCGAGGGCAAGCTGGACCCGGTCATCGGGCGCGACACCGAGATTCGCCGCGTCGTGCAGGTGCTGAGCCGCCGCACCAAGAACAACCCGGTGCTGATCGGCGAGCCCGGCGTCGGCAAGACCGCCATCGTCGAGGGCCTGGCCCAGCGCATCGTCGCGGGCGACGTCCCCGAATCGCTGCGCGGCAAGAAGCTGGTGTCGCTGGACCTGGGCGCGATGGTCGCGGGCGCGAAGTACCGCGGTGAGTTCGAGGAGCGGTTGAAGGCCGTGCTCGAGGAGATCAAATCCTCGGCGGGGCAGATCATCACGTTCATCGACGAGCTGCACACCATCGTGGGCGCGGGCGCGACCGGCGAATCCGCCATGGACGCCGGCAACATGATCAAGCCCATGTTGGCCCGCGGCGAACTGCGCCTGGTCGGCGCCACCACCCTCGACGAGTACCGCCAGCACATCGAGAAGGATCCGGCCCTGGAGCGCCGGTTCCAGCAGGTGCTGGTCGGCGAGCCGTCGGTGGAGGACACCGTCGGCATCCTGCGTGGGCTCAAGGAGCGCTACGAGAACCACCACCACGTGCGGATCACCGACTCCGCGCTGGTGGCGGCGGCGACCCTGTCCGACCGCTACATCACCTCCCGGTTCCTGCCGGACAAGGCGATCGACCTGGTCGACGAGTCGGCCTCGCGGCTGCGCATGGAAATCGATTCCCGCCCCGTGGAAATCGACGAGATCGAGCGCGTCGTGCGACGGCTCGAGATCGAGGAAGTGGCCCTGGCCAAGGAGACCGACGACGCGTCCAAGGCGCGCCTGGAGAAGCTGCGCTCCGAACTCGCCGACGACCGCGAGAAGCTCAACCAGTTGATGACCCGCTGGCAGAACGAGAAGCAGGCCATCGACGCGGTCTCGGTGCTGAAGGAGGAGCTGGAGTCGCTCAAGGGCGAGTCCGAGCGGGCCGAGCGCGACGGCGACTACAACAAGGCCGCCGAACTCCGGTACGGGCGAATCCCCAAGCTGGAGAAGGAACTCGCCGAGGCCGAGGCCAAGGCGAAGACCGCCGCCGACGGCGACGTCATGCTCAAGGAGGAGGTCGGGCCGGACGATATCGCCGAGGTGGTGTCGTCGTGGACCGGTGTCCCCGTGGGCCGCATGATGGAGGGCGAGACTCAGAAGCTGCTGCGCATGGAGGACGAGCTGGGCCGCCGGGTCGTGGGGCAGAAGGAAGCCGTGCAAGCGGTGTCGGATGCCGTGCGCCGGGCGCGGGCCGGGGTCGCCGACCCCAACCGGCCCACCGGTTCCTTCATGTTCGTCGGCCCGACCGGCACCGGTAAGACCGAGCTGGCGAAGGCGTTGGCGGACTTCCTGTTCGACGACGAACGCGCCATGGTCCGCATCGACATGAGCGAGTACGGCGAGAAGCACTCGGTGGCCCGCCTGGTGGGCGCGCCTCCGGGGTATGTCGGCTACGACCAGGGCGGCCAGCTCACCGAGGCGGTGCGGCGACGCCCGTACACGGTGGTGCTCTTCGACGAGATCGAGAAGGCCCACCCGGACGTCTTCGACATCCTGTTGCAGGTGCTCGACGAAGGTCGGCTCACCGACAGCCAGGGCCGCACGGTCGACTTCCGCAACACCATCCTCATCCTGACCTCGAACCTGGGTGCGGGCGGTGACCGGGACACGGTCATGAACGCGGTGCGCCGCGCCTTCAAGCCGGAGTTCCTGAACCGGCTCGACGACGTGGTCATGTTCCACGCCCTCGACGAGGAACAGCTGGAGCGGATCGTCGACATCCAGCTGAACCAGCTGCAGAAGCGGCTCGCCCAGCGCCGCCTCACCCTGGACGTGTCCGACTCGGCCCGCTTCTGGCTGGCCGTGCGCGGCTACGACCCGGCCTACGGCGCGCGCCCGCTGCGCCGGCTGATCCAGCAGTCCATCGGCGACTCGCTCGCCAAGGAACTGCTGGCCGGGGAGGTGCACGACGGCGACACGGTGAAGGTGAACGTCAGCCCGGACGGTGACAACCTCATCGTCGGCCGCTGACCGGCTCGAACAC
>NZ_JBHWHH010000252.1:0-7969 GCF_042732555.1 Nocardia sp. NPDC059764 | reverse complement strand
CCTTTCGCAGGTGCTGGGCCGCTGTCGTTCGCGGACACCCGTCCGGGTTGCGCGGGGTGGCGGGCCGGGGGCCGGACCCCGGATGGGAGCATTGCGGGCGTGTCTGTTGTACGCCGTCTGCCCGTGGTCAAGGACCTGACCTTGGTGACGGTGGGGGCGATGACCGCGAATGTCGCGGGGTATCTGCTGCAACTGCTCGCCAGCCGCTGGCTGGGAGTGGCGGGATACAGCTCCTTCGCGAGCCTGCTGGCGATCCAGGTGCTGTGCGCCGTGCCCGCGCTGGCCTTGCAGAACGTGGTGGCGCGCGAAGTGGTTCGCGGTGCACCCGCGACGGCCGTGCGCGCGCTCGCGCTGCGCTGCGCCGCACTGGTCGCGGCGGCCGCGGTCGTGCTGGTGCCGATCGTCGCCCTCGTGTTGAAGGTGAGTGTCGTGGCCGCGGCGGGCGCGCTCTGCTCCGCTCCCCTGCTGGTCCTGCTCGCGGGCGAACAAGGGATTCTCCAGGGTGGCAGCCGATTCCGGCCGCTGGCGTGGGTGCTGGGCGGCGCGGCGATCCTGCGGGTGACTCCGGCGCTGATCGCGCTCGCGGTCGGCGGCGGCCCCGCGCCCGCGCTGTGGGCGGGTGCCGCCGGAGCCGCGACCGCGGCCGTCGCGGCGCGACGCGTGGCCGGCACGGTCAGCGTTCCCGTCGGCGAACGCGCACGTGATCTGGCGCTCGGGGTGGTTCCGGTCTTCCGGGCGGCGCAGGTGCAGGCGGCGTTGATGGCGTTGTCGTCGGCCGATCTGCTCATCTCGCGAATCGTGCTCAGCGAGAACGATGCCGGGCGGTACGCGCTGGGTGCGATCGCGGCCAAGATCGCGTTCTGGCTGCCGCAGGCCGTCGGCGTGGTGCTGTATCCACAGATGGCGCAGCCCAAGCACTCCGCGCACGCCATGCGGTCCGCGCTGGCGGTGCTGATGGGGATCGGCGCGGTCACGGTGCTCGGCGCCGCGCTGGCCGCACCGCTCGCCCCCTTGTTCGCGGGACGCGACTACGCGCCGATCCAAGGGCTGCTGTGGCTGTTCGCGCTCGACGGCGCCCTGCTGGCGGTTCTGCAAGCGGTGCTGTTGTCGGCGATCGCGGCCGACCGCACCGCACCCGCGGCGATCACCTGGATCGGGCTGGGCGTCGGGGTGACGGTCATGCTCACCTGCGCCCACTCGGTGCTCACGCTGATCCTCATCGCCACGGTCACCGCGGCCGTCACCACGCTGGTCCTGACAGCGGTCACCCTGCGCACGGCCCGCGACGACGCCGAGACCCCTTCGCGGGTCCCCGATCTCGGGCCGACCGGAACGTAGGGTGCCGGTGTGAACGCGGTGGGCGGAGAACGGCGGTGGCGCGGACTGATCCCGGCCGGGTACAGCCTGCTGCTGTCCGTGATCGTCCTGGGCCCGCTGCTCGGCCCCGGCTACCTGCTCCTGCGCGACGCCGTCAGCACCCCTCGCTCGTATCTCACCGACTCCGCGCTCGGACTCGGTGACGCCGCACCCCGCGCGGTACCGCAGGACGCGCTGATCGCCACCCTGTCCCCGGTCGTCGACGGCGGACTGATCGTCAAAGCGATTCTCCTGGCGGCCCTCTGGCTGTCCGGCTGGGGCGCGGCGGTCCTGGCCCGCGACCTGTTGCGGGTCTCGCTGGGCCCGCAGCTGGTCGCGACGACCGTCGCCATCTGGAACCCGTACGTGGCCGAACGGCTGCTCCAAGGACATTGGAGCCTGCTCACCGGCTACGCCGCGTTGCCCTGGATCGCCCTGCTCGCCTGGCGGTTACGCGCGGGCTCGGACCCGGCACAACCAATCGCGGGCATCGCCTCACCCCACACGCGACGCCTGAGCTCCGCGGGCATGTGGGCCGGGTTGGCGGGCTGCCTGGCCGCGGCGGGGCTCACGCCGACCGGATCCCTGCTCGCCGGTGCGTTGACGCTCTTGTTGGTGGGCCGCCGGAATCTGGCCGGCGCGGTGGTGCTCTGGATCATCTCCGCTGCCCCGTGGCTCACCGCGACCGCGCTCTCCGGCGCCGCCGCGGAGCCCTCCGATCCGGCGGGCGTCGCGGCCTTCGCGGCCCGCGCGGAACCCTGGCTCGGCACCCTGGGCAGCCTCGCCGGATTGGGCGGCATCTGGAACGGCACGGCTGTTCCCGGCTCACGCACCACGTTTTTCGCCCTGGTCGGGACGCTGCTGTTACTCGCCCTGATGGCGACCGGCGTGCGCGCGGTGGTGAGCCGAGCCCCGGAAGGGGCTGCGGCTGTACCGAATACGGGGACCGACCACGGACTCATCGTTCGTCGCCGACTGGTGTGGCTGGGGCTCGCGGCGATCGTGTTGCCCGCGCTCGGCGCGACCGGGTGGGGGCTGTCGGCGGGCGAGTTCCTGGTGCGTGAGGTGCCGGGAACCGGGCTGCTGCGGGATACCCAGAAGTACGTGGCGCTGGCGGTTCCGGCGTACGCGTTGTGCGCGGCGGCGGGGTGCCTGGCTGTGGGCCGCTGGATCTCCCGCGTGGTCGCGGACGAAGCGAGCGACCCGCCCGGGCGGGCCCGAACCGGTGGGGCCGCAGCGCTTTTCCTCGCGATCCTGTTCCTGACACTGCCGGATATGGCGTGGGGCGTCGGGGGCGCGTTGCGGCCGGTCCACTATCCGGACGGGTGGCGACAGGTGGCGGCCGAGGTGGGCGCGCCCGGTGATGTCGCGGTGTTGCCGGGCGGGATGTTCCGCAAGTTCCGGTATTCGGGGAGCGCACCCGTCCTGGACCCCGCGCCGCGCATGCTGCCGCGAGATGTACTGCAGACCGGGGAACTTCCGGTGCGCGGCGGGAGTGTGGCCGGTGAGGGCACACGGGCCCGGAAGGTGGAGAGCCTGCTGCTGCACGGTGGGTCCGTGCACGAGCTGGCGAGCCTCGGCGTTGGGTGGGTGCTGGTCGAGGGCGGTACCCCCGGTCCGATGGGTGACTCGAACACCGTTCTCGCTCAGCTGACTCCGATCTACGCGGATCGAGATGTGCAGCTGTACAAGGTGCCTGGCGAGATCGCCACGCACGAGGCTTCCGCGAGCAGCCGCCGGATCGCCGGGTCCGCGCACCTGCTGTGGGCTGCGCTGCTGACCGGCGGATTCCTCACCGCCGCAGTTCTTTCGGTGCGCCGCGGGTCAGTCCTTCGGGAAGCCGAGCGCGAATCCCGCACCGATCACGACAACGCTGATTAGCGCGATGACGACGATGATCCACATCCCTCGATGCTAGGAATCATCACGGCGTCGCGCCGGGACTTCAGCGAATCAGACGCGCGCGGGCGCGATCAGCCCGCTCACCCGCTCGCCGCGGGTCACGGCCGACAGCACCTCGTAGACGCCGTTTCCGGTTTGCTCCCAGGAGAATTCGCGCGCCCGCGCCCGCGCCTTCTCCCCCAGCACGGTGCGGGCCTCGCTGTCGCGGAGCAATTCCCCGACGGCCGCGGTGAGCTGGGCGGAGTCGTCGACCAGGAGCCCGGTGACGCCGTCCACGACCGAATCGGTGAGGCCACGCGAACTCCGGTACCCGACGGTCGGTACCCCGTGCTGGGCGGCTTCGATGACGGCCAGTCCCCAGCCCTCCTTACGGGAGGGCAGCACGTGCACCCAGGCGCGGGCCAGCAGGCGATGCTTCTCGTCCTCGTCGACGTGCCCGTGGAAGGTGACCGCATCGGCGATGCCCAGCTCGCGGGCGTGCGCGCGCAGGTTCTCGTCCCACCAGCCGCCGCCGACCACGTCCAGGTGCAGGCCGGGGATGCTGTCGCGCAGTCCGGCGACCGCCGCCATGGCGTCCTCGATCTGCTTGTGCGGCACCAGCCGTGAGAGCACCACGATGCTCGGATGCGGAGTGCGGGCGGATTCGTCGCCGGCGGGCACGCATTCGGGGATGGGCTCCGCGCCATTGCGCACCACCGCGATCCGCGGCGCGTCCACGCCGAGCGCGGTGAGCTCTTCGGCGGAGGGCAGTGACACCGTGAGGTACTGGTCGCCCCGGTGCACGCGTGGCGAGAGCCGCGATTCGATCCACCACCCGATCCGGCCGACCAGCTTCCCGGCCACCGGCCACTGCTCCCGATGCCCGTGATGCACCAGCACCACGGTCGGCGCGGCCGTCACGGTGCGAGCGAAGAAAGGGATCCCGTTCTGGGTGTCGATGACCGCGTCGGGCCGCAGCCCCCCCAGCGGTCCGAGTCCGACCCGCCCGAGTGCGATGGCGGCCAGCGCCCGCGGGTACACGGTGAACCGCCCGCCGCCGCGACTGATCTCGATCCCATTGACCAATTCCCGCCGTGCCGCCCCCGGATATCCGGCGGTCCGCAGCGTCACCTTGACGCCGCGCGCGGCCAGCTGCGCGCCGACCTGCTCCAGGTACCGCTCACTCCCGCCGCCCTGCGGATGTCCGGTGTCGCGCCAGCACAGCAGCAGCACTTCACGCACGGGCGAATCTCCAGGACAGAGTAGATGGGCGGACAGACAACGGGCTCAACCGTACCGGTTCCCTCGAACTTCAGTGGACAGCCGGGAGCATTCGGATCTCATCCGGTTGCTCGCGCGACGTAAAGACTGGTTTGGCGAGGTGAGGGTAACTCCCGGGGTACCCCCAGAATCGGGTTGGCTCCGACCCGCCGGCACGGGTGCCGGGCGGTGAACGGATTCCAGGCCGCCCGCTGAAGTCGCGGAGAGGCGGGTTAGCCTTGCCGCCGTGCTTCGAGCTGAGCAGACCACTGTGCGCCGTCCGCGATTCGCCCGCCGGGCAACGCTGCGACGCTCGCTGCGGCTGCTGGGCAGCTTCCGGTTCGAGCAGACCGATCCCGCCGTGTTCTACGGCGGTGTGGCCACCGATACGGCCGAGCTGGTGTCGGACTTCTACCGGGATCTGACCGGGCAGTCGCTGCGCGACGCCGTGGTGCTGGACGTGGGCGGCGGGCCCGGCTACTTCGCGGACGAGTTCGGGCGCGCGGGCGCGCGCTATCTCCCGGTTGAGCCGGACCCCTCGGAAATGCACGCCGCCGGATTGCGGGTCGCGGGCGCGGTGCGCGGCTCGGGAATGGCCTTACCGTTCCGCGACGACGCGGTGGAGGTGTGCGTCTCCTCGAATGTGGCCGAGCACGTGCCGCAGCCGTGGGTGATGGCGGCCGAGATGCTGCGGGTGACGAAACCCGGTGGCCTCATGGTGTTTTCGTACACGGTGTGGCACGGCCCGTTCGGCGGACACGAGACCGGGCCGTGGCATTACCTGGGCGGGGAGTACGCGGCCCGGCGGTATCGCCGCAAGCACGGGCGGGAGCCGAAGAACCGTTTCGGGCGTTCGCTGTTCGCGGTCAGCGCGGCCGAGGGCGTGCGCTGGGCCGCGGCGGCACCGGACGACATCGACATCCTGGCGGTATTCCCGCGCTACCACCCGCGCTGGGCATGGTGGGTCGTTCGGATTCCCGTGCTGCGGGAGCTGCTCGTCAGCAACCTGGTGGTGGTGGCCGCCAAGCGGCCGCGCTAACCCACCCGGGCGCGTTCAGCGGAGGGCGACGCCGCGCCGCCACACCCGGCGGAGGGCGGTGCAGGGTTCGGGTTCGCCCCACGGTGACTCCTGGGTAGCCAATCCCACGGTCTCCATCGCGGTCAGGCCGACCTGACCGGCGAGGGCGTTCACGGCGGCAACCGCTTCGGCCGCGAGTAATGCGGCGGTGGCTTGCGCTGTGGTGAGGGTCCGGCCGGGTAGGAAGGACACCACCCATCCGCCCGCGCCGACGCTTTTCGCCTGATGCGGCGTGAGATCGCTGGTCATCAACGCTCTGCCGACCACTTGCACCGCCATGACTCGGACTCCCCTGTGCGGTAACTGTTCATGTTACGTGCGAGCTATCCACGGTAGCTATAAAGCATGCTCGCTGCGGCTGCCGAATGCAATAGTGCGTTCGGCGAAAACAGAACCGACAGGTCGGGATTCGATTGCCGAGGGTGCTGATGATTTGCCACGAGTATGCGGAAGTGCTTGCGCGACTACATGTCCGGCGTAGATCAGTCCGTCGGAACCCGAAGCCGCAGTGCCGGTTGTCCTTTCCGGACAGTCGGATAGGTCGCCTCCACGACCTCCACCCGCCACCCGGGCGGCAGCACCCGCTGCAATTGACCCGCCGCCCGCTGCATGGGGGTGCTGATCACCGGCGAGTCGGTATCGGACAACTCATCCACCCGGAAGTCATCGAGCCGCGTATCAGCCATACGGGGGATCTACCTTTCGAAGAGCTATGGAATAGCAACCGACCGAAGTGGTGGAGAAAGGTGTTCTGACCCGAGCATAGGCCACCGCCGGGCAACCAAGATTTCAAACCGCGTATTACCTCGCCGGTAACAAGGGTGCTTAGAAACCGACGGGTCCAATTTCAAAGAAAATCCCGGCCAGCGGGACGATTGCCCACCGGGATGCGGACAACCCAGGGCACAAAACTGTAACGTGTTCTCATGGAGTACCAGAGTCTGTTCATCGGTGGCCGCTGGACCGCGCCGGCCGGCACCGACACCCTGCACGTCGTCTCGCCCGCAACCCTGGAGACCGTCGGCAGCGTTCCCGTCGTCACCCGCGCCGACGTGGACGCCGCGGTCGCCGCCGCCCGCCGGGCCTTCGACAGCGGGCCCTGGCCCGCCACTCCGCCGGAGGAACGCGCCGCCCTGCTGGCCCGCGCCGTCGCGCTGCTGGACCAGAAGGCAGGCGACCTCGCCAACGCGCTCTCCGCCGAGACCGGTGCGCCGCCGATGGCCGCCAGCACCCTCAACTACGTCTCCGGCCGCGCCACCCTCGACTTCTACGCCAACCTCGGCAAGTCCTTCCCCTGGACCGAGACCCGCACCGGCCTGTTCGGCACCACCCGCGTCTCGCGCGAACCAGTCGGCGTGGTCGCCGCCGTCATCGCCTGGAACGTCCCCATCTTCCTGGCCATCAACAAGCTCGCGCCCGCCCTGCTGGCCGGGTGCAGCGTGGTCCTCAAGCCCGCGCCGCTGACCCCGCTGGCCGCCAACCTGCTGGCCGACATCTTCGCCGAGGCCGGCCTGCCCGAGGGCGTGCTGTCGGTGCTGCCCGCCGAGGCCGACGCCTCCGAGTACCTGGTCTCGCACCCCGGCGTCGACAAGGTGACCTTCACCGGCAGCTCCGCCGTCGGCCGCAAGATCGCCGCCATCGCCGGCAGCCAGCTCAAGCGCTGCTCGCTGGAACTGGGCGGCAAGTCGGCCGCGATCCTGCTGCCCGACATGGACATCGCCACCATGCCGCAGCTGGCCTTCTCCGGCCTGATGAACAGCGGCCAGGCCTGCGTTGCCCAGACCCGCATCCTGGCTCCCCGCAGCCGATACGACGAGATTCTCGAGGCCCTCACCGCGGCCGTCGACCTGTTCCCGGTCGGCCTGCCCGACGACCCGGCCGCCCAGCTCGGCCCGCTCATCTCCCAGGCGCAGCGCGAACGCGTCGAGGGCTACATCGCCAAGGGCAAGGACGAGGGCGCGCGCGTGATCCGCGGCGGCGGCCGCCCGGACGGCCTGCCCGGCTGGTACGTCGAGCCCACCGTCTTCGCCGACGTGGACAACGCCATGACGATCGCCCGCGAGGAGATCTTCGGCCCGGTGCTGTCGGTCCTGCCCTACGACACCGAGGAGGAGGCCATCGCGATCGCCAACGACAGCGACTACGGCCTCGCCGGTTCGGTGTGGACCGCCGACATCGAGCACGGCGCGACCGTCGCCTCGAAGGTCCGCACCGGCACCTACGCCATCAACTGGTACGCCTTCGACGCGTGCGCGCCCTTCGGCGGCTACAAGACCTCCGGCATCGGCCGCGAGAACGGCCCCGAGGGCCTGGACGCCTACTGCGAGACCAAGTCCCTGCTGATGCCGATGGGCACGTAGCCCGGCGAACGAACAACGGCTCGCCCGCACAATC
>NZ_JBHWHH010000251.1:0-7998 GCF_042732555.1 Nocardia sp. NPDC059764 | reverse complement strand
CTCTATGTATTGCGTTCGAAATCAGGCGCGCTGGCTCGAAATGGAGACGACCTCACCGGTCAGGTAGGTGGTGTAGTCGCTGGCGAGCATGGCGATGGTGGCGGCCACCTCCCACGGCTCGGCGGCGCGGCCGAAGGCCTCACCGGCGGCCAGGCGGTCGAGCAGGTCGCCCGAGGTGACCTTGTCCAGGAAGGCGTGGCGGGCGATGGACGGGGCCACCGCGTTGATCCGCACGCCGTACTCGGCGGCCTCGACGGCCGAGCAGCGGGTCAGCGCCATCACGCCGGCCTTGGCGGCGGCGTAGTGGGCCTGGCCGTGCTGGGCGCGCCAGCCGAGCACCGAGGCGTTGTTCACGACGACGCCGCCGTGGCCCGCCTCGCGGAAGTACTTCAGCACCGCGCGGGTGGCGCGGAAGGTGCCGTTGAGGGTGATGTCGAGGACCTTGTCCCACTGCTCGTCGGTCATGTCGACGACCGGGACCTCGCCGCCCAGACCGGCGTTGTTGACCATGACGTCGATGCGGCCGAACGCGGCGACGGCGCCGGCGATCAGGGCGTCGACCTGCTCGGTGGAGCTGACGTCACACGGCACGGAGGCGACCCGGCGGTCCGGGAACTCGGCCTGCAGGGCCTCCTCGGTCTCCTTCAGGCGACGCTCGTGCCAGTCGGAGACGACCACGTCCGCGCCCTCGGAGAGCAGGCGGCGCGCGGTAGCCGAACCGATGCCGGTGCCCGCGGCGGCGGTGACGACCGCGATCTTGCCCGCGAGCAGGTTGTGGCCGGGGGTGATTTCGGGGGCGGTTGAAAGATCCGTCACGGTCGAGCCTCTCGGGGAAGTCCGAGCACGCGCTCGGAGATGATATTGCGTTGCACTTCGTTCGAACCGCCGTAAATGGTGTCCGCGCGAGTGAAGAGGAACATGCGCTGCCAGGCGTTCAGGTCATCGCCCTCGCCGTCGGCGATCAGGCCGGGCGCGCCGAGCACGTCCATGGCCAGCTCACCCAGGTCGCGGTGCCAGTTGGCCCACAGCAGCTTGGTGACAGACGCCTGACCGGCCGCGGTGCGGGCGTCCACGGAGGCGCCGTCGTGGCCGGACTCGAGGGTGCGCAGCACGTGGGCGCGCAGCACCCGCAGGCCGACCCATGCCTTGTCCAGGCGATCGGCGATGACCGGGTTGTCGATGGCCCCGTTCTCCTTGGCGACGGCCTCCAGATCGGCAAGCTCCCGCGCGTAGCGGATCTGCTGGCCTACCGTGGAGATGCCGCGCTCGAAGGTGAGCGTGCCCATGGCGACCTTCCAGCCGTCGCCGGGCTGCCCGACCACCAGATCGGCGGCGGTGCGGGCGTTCTCGAAGAAGACCTCGTTGAATTCCGCGGTCCCGGTGAGCTGGATGATCGGCCGCACCTCGACGCCCGGCTGCTTCATGGGCACGAGCAGATAGGACAGGCCGTGATGGCGGGTCGAGCCCTTCTCGGTGCGGGCGACCACGAAGCACCAGTCCGACAGATGCGCCAGCGAGGTCCAGACCTTCTGACCGTTGATGACCCACTCGTCGCCCTCGAGCTGGGCAGAGGTGGTGACGGCGGCCAGGTCCGAACCCGCGCCCGGCTCCGAGTAACCCTGGCACCACAGTTCGGTGACATTGCGGATGCCGGGCAGGAAGCGCTGCTTCTGCTCCTCGGTGCCGAAGGCCAGAACGGTCGGGCCGAGCAGTTCCTCACCCAGGTGCGAGACCCGGGCCGGGGCGTCGGCCTTGGCGTATTCCTCGTGGAAGATGACCTGCTGGCGCAGGGTGGCGTCGCGGCCGCCCCACTCCTTGGGCCAGCCCAGGCAGGTCAGCCCGGCGGCGGCGAGGGCGCGGTCCCATTCGAGCCGCTCCTCGAAAGCCTCGTGCTCGCGCCCGGGACCACCCAGACCGCGCAGCTCGCGGAACTGGCCGTTCAGGTTCTCGGCCAGCCATTCCCGCACCTCGGTGCGGAATTCGGCATCCTCGCGGGGCTCAGTCCCGCTGGCCGGTTCGGGGGTCTGGATCATGCTCACGTCGGTAGAGTAACCTACCAAGCACTTGCTTTGTTAGACCCATTCCCGGACAGCGAGGAAGCCCAGTGACATCTCCTCCGCAGACCACACCGCTCGCTCTGCACGCGGCGGCGGACGCCTACGGTGACGCGCCCGCCGTCGCCGACGGTGCCGTGCGACTGAGCTGGTCGCAACTGCTGGACTCGGTCCGTGAGACCGCCCGTGCGCTCATGGCCCGCGGCATCGAACGCGGCGATCGCATCGGCATCTGGGCGCCCAACACCCACCACTGGGTGACCGCGGTGCTGGCCACCCACTACGTGGGCGCGACCATCGTGCCGCTGAACACGCGGTACGTGGCCGACGAGGCGGCGGACACGCTGTCGCGGGTGCACGCCAAGGCGCTGTTCATCGCCGGTGAGTTCCTCGGCCGCGACCGGCTGGCCGAATTGCGGGCGCACGCATCGGAACTGGGCATCGAGACGATCGTCGTGATTCCGGTCGAGGGCGAGGCTCCCGTCGAGAACGCCATCGCCTGGTCCGATCTGGGCAAGGTGGCCGAGACCGTCAGCCTCGACGAGGTCGTGGCGCGCGCGGAATCGGTGTCGCCGGACGATCTTTCCGACATCCTGTTCACCTCGGGCACCACCGGACGCAGCAAGGGCGCGCTCATCGCGCACCGCCAGCTGCTGACCAGCGCCCGGGCCTGGGCCGACTGCGCCACCCTGAACAGCGACGACCGCTACCTGGTGGTGCCGCCGTTCTTCCACAGCTTCGGCTACAAGGCGGGCATCATCACCTGCCTGGCCACCGGCGCGACCATCGTGCCGCAGGCCGTGTTCGACGTGCCCGAGACCATGCGCTTGATCGCCGCCGAGCGCATCACCGTGCTCACCGGCCCGCCGACCATTCACCAGACCATCCTCGATCACCCCCAGCGGGATGCCGCGGATCTGTCCAGCCTGCGCGTCGCGGTGACCGGTGCGGCCACCGTGCCGGTGGTGCTCATCGAAAGACTGCGCACGGAGCTGACTTTCGACGTGGTGCTGACCGCTTACGGCCAGACCGAGTCCGGCGGCTTCGGCACCATGTGCCGCCCCGAGGACTCCAGCGAGACCATCGCCAACACCTGCGGCCGCACCATCGACGGCTTCGAGATGAAGCTGGCCGACAACGGCGAACTGCTGCTGCGCAGCGACCAGGTGATGCGCGGCTACCTCGACGACCCGCAGGCCACCGCCGCCACCATCGATCCGGACGGCTGGCTGCACACCGGCGATGTCGCGGTGATCGACGAGCGCGGGTACATGAAGGTCACCGACCGGCTCAAGGACATGTACATCTCCGGCGGCTTCAATGTGTATCCCGCCGAGGTGGAGCAGGCCATGGCCCGCATCGAGGGCGTCGCCGAGACCGCGGTCATCGGCGTGCCCGACGAGCGCATGGGCGAGGTCGGCAAAGTGTACGTGGTGCGCCGGGCGGGCTCGGAACTCACCGCCGAGGACGTGATCGCGCAGGCCAAGACCATGCTGGCCAACTTCAAGGTGCCGCGGTTCGTGGAATTCCGTGACGCGCTGCCCTACAACGCGGCGGGCAAGGTCCTGAAGCGCAACCTACGTGATGAGGAGACCGCGTGATCGAGTCCAGCCCGGAGGCGTCGCTCCTCCTCTCAGCGCTTGCGCGGCGTAACCACGCAGGGCGCTCGATCACGCATAAGGAGGCAGTGTGAGCCAGGAATTGGGGCCCATCCCCGATGAGGGCGAAGTCGTCCTCTACGAGAAGCGCGGCCCGATCGCGGTCGTCACGCTGAACCGGCCGGACTTCCGCAACGCGCAGAACTCGGTCATGACCTACGCCCTCGACGCCGCCTTCACCAAGGCCGTCGAGGATGCCGAGGTCAAGGTGATCGTCCTGGCCGGGGCCGGAAAGCATTTCAGCGCCGGGCACGATATCGGCACGCAGGGCCGCGACCACCACATCTCCTACGAGAACCAGGCCGTCATGTGGTGGGACCACGTGGACCGGCCGGGCGGCGATCAGCGGTTCGCGCGCGAGTCCGAGGTGTACCTGGGCATGTGCCGGCGCTGGCGGGAGATCCCCAAGCCGACCATCGCCATGGTGCAGGGCGCGTGCATCGCGGGCGCGCTCATGCTGGCGTGGGCCTGCGACATGATCGTGGCCTCCGAGGACGCGTTCTTCTCCGATCCGGTTGTCCGCATGGGCATTCCGGGCGTCGAGTACTTCGCGCACCCGTGGGTGCTGGGTCCGCGCCGCGCCAAGGAGGTGCTGTTCACCGGTGAGCGCTTCACCGCGGCACAGGCTTACGAGTGGGGCATGCTGAATCGCGTTGTCCCGCGCGAGGAGCTGGAGGCGCAGACCTTCGCGCTCGCCGAGAAGATCGCGGAGATGCCGCAGTTCGGGCTGGCGCTCACCAAGAAGGCCGTCAACCAGTGCGAGGACCTGATGGGGATGCGCGCGGGCATGGATTCCGTGTTCGGGCTGCATCACTTCGCGCACGCGCACAACGCCGAGGTCGGCACCGGCTCACTGGGCGGTATGGACGCCAAGTCCATGAAGGCTGCCGCTACCACCAACGACAGGGCAAAGTAAGTGGATCTCGAATTCGACAGCAAGACCGAGGAATTCCGCGCCGAGGTGCGCGACTTCCTGGCGGCCAACAAGCCCGCCGCTCCCCTGCCGTCCATGGACACCAAGGCCGGTTTCGAACTGCATCGCGAGTGGGAGGCCAAGCTGGCCGACGCCCGCCTGTCGTGTGTGGCCTGGCCCGCCGAGTACGGCGGCCGCGACGCCTCGCTGACCGAATGGGTCATCTTCGAGGAGGAGTACTACGCCGCGGGCGCGCCGGGTCGCGTCTCGCAGAACGGCATCTTCCTGCTGGCGCCCACCCTGTTCGAGCACGGTTCACCCGAGCAGCTGGCCCGCATCCTGCCGAGAATGGCGCGCGCCGACGACATCTGGGCACAGGCCTGGTCCGAGCCGGAGGCCGGTTCCGACCTGGCCGGTATCCGCTCCACCGCCAAGCGCACCGAGGGCGGCTGGCTGCTCAACGGCCAGAAGACGTGGAGCTCGCGGGCCTCGTTCGCGGACTGGGGTTTCGGCCTGTTCCGCAGTGACCCGGAGGCCGAGCGCCACCGCGGCCTCACCTACCTGATGTTCCCGCTCACCGCGGAAGGCATCACGGTGCGACCGATTCCGCAGCTGGACGGCGAGCCGGGCTTCGCGGAGATCTTCCTGGACAACGTGTTCGTGCCGGATCAGGACGTGATCGGCGAGGCGAACAACGGCTGGAAGGTCGCCATGGCGACCTCGAGCAACGAGCGCGGTCTGTCGCTGCGCGCGCCGGGCCGGTTCAACGCCACCGCCCGCAAGCTGATCGAGCTGTGGACGGGCTCGGCCGCCGAGTCCGACACCGCCGCCGCCGACCGCGTGGTCGACGCGTGGGTGGGCGCGGAGGCGTACCGCCTCAACACCTGGGCCACCGTGACCCGTCTGGCCGACGGCGGCCAGCTGGGCGCGGAGTCCTCGGTGAACAAGGTGTTCTGGTCGGATCTGGACATCGCCATGCACGAGACCGCGCTCGATCTGCACGGCGCGGCCGCGGAGCAGGAGTCGGCGTGGACCGACGGCTACCTGTTCTCGCTGGCGGGCCCGATCTATGCCGGCACCAACGAGATCCAGCGCAACATCATCGCCGAACGCCTGCTCGGCCTGCCGCGATAGCCACAGGGAGGACGACGACATGCGATTCGCATTGACCGCAGAACAGAACGATTTCGCCGCCAGCCTGCGCAAGATGGGCGAGGCCGCCAAGACGCCGGGCGTGGTCCGGGCGTGGGGCGAGGGCGAGGCCGCCGCCGGGCGCGCACTGATCGGCCAGCTGGCCGAGGCGGGCGCGCTGGGGCTGACCGTCTCCGAGGACAACGGCGGCTTCGGCGCCGGTCCGGTCGAGATGATCGTGGCCTTCACCGAGATCGGCCGGGCCGCCGTGCCGGGTCCGCTGGTGGAGACCGCCGCCGCGATTCCCGCACTGCTGCAGGCGCTTCCGGACTCGGCGCTCGCCGCCGAGAAGCTGCCGGAGCTGGCCGAGGGCGCGAAGCTGGGCACCCTGGCGCTGACCGCGTCGGCCGGTGCCAACGCGGGGCGCTCCGCCGGTGCCGCCACCGCACTGGACGCCGATATCGCCGACCTGGTGCTGATCGCCGAGGGCGACCGCATCGCGGTGGGCACCGCCGGTGACCTGGTGACCTCGGTGGACGCCGCGCGCCGCCTGTACACCGTGAGCGCGGGCGAGACCCTGACCGAGGGCGAAGGCGTCAGCGCCGCCATCGATCTGGCCTTCGACACCGCCGCCCTGGCCGCCGCCGCGCAGCTGCTCGGCGCGGGCCGGGCCATGCTGGACACCAGCGTCGAGTACGTGAAGCAGCGCCAGCAGTTCGGTACCCCGATCGGCCGCAACCAGGCCATCAAGCACCACCTGGCCAATGCCCACATCGGCCTGGAGATGGCGCTGCCGCTGCTCTACCGCGCCGCTCTGACCCTGGAGTCGGGCGCGGACGCCGAGACCCGCGGTCGCGACATCTCCGCGGCCAAGCTGGCCTGCGGCGAGGCGGCGTACCAGACCGCGCGCATCGCGCTGCAGGTGCACGGCGCGATCGGCTACACCGCCGAATGCGATCTGTCGCTGTGGCTGACCAAGGTCACCGCCCTGCGTTCGGCCTGGGGCACCCCGGCCGAGCACCGCGCCCGCATCGCCGCCGCCCTGCGCGCCGGCAACGTGGCATGAGCGAGTCAGGCCCGGAGGCGGTAGCGCAGCGTAACCACGCAGGGCCCTCGCTCATGCCGAATATGCGCAGCATGAGCACCATTGATCCGTTGGGAGCGAACGCATGAGCCTCACTGCCGAACAGCAGGAACTCGTCACCACCGTGCGCGCGGTGCTGACCAAGCACGGTGACAGCGCGGCCATGCGGCGCGGGCTGGAGACCGACCGCGGCTACGACGAACAGCTGTGGAAGCTGCTGTGCGAGCAGGTCGGCGTCGCGGCCCTGGCCATTCCGGAGGAGTTCGGCGGCATCGGGGTCGGCCTGGTCGAATCCCTGCTGGTGGTCGAGGAACTCGGCCGTACGCTGTCCGCGCCCCCGATGCTCGGTTCGGCCGTGCTGGGTGTGCAGGCGCTGCTGCTGGCCGGGAACACCGAGGCCAACGAGCGGCTGCTGCCGGAGGTCGCCGAGGGCGCGCGGACACTGGCCCTGTGCTGGGCGGCGGCGAGCGGCTGGGACGCCTTCGGGGTCCAGTCGACCGGTGGAACCCTCTCGGGCTCCGCGCATTACGTGCTCGACGGCGCGTTCGCCGACACCCTGCTGGTGCTCACCGCCGACGGCCTGTTCGAGGTCGCGGGCGACGCGGCGGGTGTCACCCGCACCGCCGTGGTCACCCAGGACCCGACCCGCAAGCTGGCGCGCATCGATTTCGACTCCGTGGCGGCGACCCCGCTGGGGCAGCTCGACGTCACCCGCCTGCGTGAGATCGCCTGGGCCGCAATGGTGGCCGAGCAGATCGGCGCGGCCGAGCAGTGCCTCGACATGACCGTCGAGTACTCGAAGTCGCGGGTGCAGTTCGGTCGCCCGATCGGCAGCTTCCAGGCCCTCAAGCACCGCATGGCCGACATGTACGTGCTGGTGGAGTCGGCCCGCTCGCTGGGCTACCTGGCGATCGCCGGTCTCGCCGAGGGCGCGATCGACCCGATCGACATCCAGGCCGCTCGCCTGCACGCCATCGACACCTTCAACTCGGTGGTCTCGGAGACCGTCCAGATACACGGCGGCATCGCCATCACCTGGGAACACGACGCGCACCTGTTCTTCAAGCGCGCCCACGCCGACGCCCAGCTCTTCGGCACCCCCGCCCGCCCCCTGGCCCGCCCGGCCTAGCGGCGACGCTTTCCCGAACGGCCCGTGCG
>NZ_JBHWHH010000250.1:0-8037 GCF_042732555.1 Nocardia sp. NPDC059764 | reverse complement strand
GGCGCAGGGGGTGCGCCCGGCCCATCGCCGTATCCGGGGTAGCGGGTCAGGCGGTGGCTTCGGCCGAGCCGAGCCCGTTGGCGCCGAGCCCGTTGACTCCGTTGACGCCGAGCGTCTTGCGCAGTTCGTCCTCGGCCTCGACGGAGGTGACGAACAGCAGTTCGTCCTCGCCTTCCAGCGGATCGTCGGCCTGCGGGACGATGACGCGCCCGCCGCGCAGGATGGTGACCAGGGCGGCGTCGCGGGGCAGGGTGAGGGTGCGAACGGCTTTGCCCGCCAAGGGGGTATCGGTGGGCAGGGTGATCTCGACCAGGTTGGCCTGGCCCTGGCGCAGCGTCATCAGTCGCACCAGGTCGCCGACCGAGACCGCCTCCTCGACGAGCGAGGCCAGCAGCCGCGGCGTGGACACCGCGACGTCGACGCCCCAGGAGGAGTCGAACAGCCACTCGTTGCGCGGGTCGTTGACCCGGGCCACCACCCGCTGCACCCCGAATTCGGTCTTGGCGAGCAGGCTGAACACCAGGTTCACCTTGTCGTCGCCGGTGGCGGCGATGACCACGTCGTAGGTCTCGAGTCCGGCTTCCTCGAGCGTCTCGAGCTCGCAGGCGTCGGCGTGGGTCCAGACGGCGGTGGGCGCGCTGGTGGGGTCGATGTGGTCGAGGCGGCGTTCCAGCAGCATGACCTGGTGCCCGCTGCGTAGGAGTTCCTGGGCGATGGAGCGGCCGACGGCTCCGGCCCCGGCGATGGCTACCTTCATCGGGCTTCCTTCACGATCATTGCTCGGGGGCAGGGGGATTGGCGGCCAGCGCGACGGCCTCGCCGACATTGCCGGAGGTGGCGGCGATGTAGACCAGGTCGTCGGCCTGCAGCATGGATTTGCCCGTGGGCAGCACGCCCTGTCCGAAGCGGATGACGAAGGCGACGCGCGCCCCGATGGCCTCCTCCAGCGCGTTCACCGAACGCCCGTACCAGTTCTCGTGCAGGTCGAGTTCGGTGACGGCGACGGTGCCGGTGGGGTCGCGCCAGGTGGTGGTGGACTGGTCCGCGACCAGGTTGCGCAGGAACCGGTCGGTAGTCCAGGGCACGGTGGCGATGGTGGGGATCCCGAGGCGCTCGTAGACGGCGGCGCGTTTGGCGTCGTAGATGCGGGCGACCACGCGCTCCACGCCGAAGGTCTCGCGGGCGACGCGGGCGGAGATGATGTTGGAGTTGTCGCCGGAGGAGACGGCGGCGAAGGCGCCGGCGCGTTCGATTCCGGCGCGGGTCAGCACATCTCGATCGAAGCCGACGCCGGTGATGCACAGACCCGGGAAGTCGCGGCCCAGGCGCAGGAAGGCGCTCGAGTTCTGATCGATCACCGCGACCTCGTGGCCGATGCGGACGAGGGCGCGGGCGAGCGAGGATCCGACCCGCCCACATCCCATGATCACGACGTACACCGTACGAACCCCATTCCCGAAAACCGTGGTGTGCGGTCTGGTTGTTTGATCGAAATATCGGCCGGGTGGCAACCGTACCGCTCGAGTTTCACTGCGGGCACTTTCCCCCTCCGGAACATGTTCAAACCGGAACCGGAAAACCTCACAGCGCCCGAGGTCACCCTACGGCTGCGGGCCGCCCAGTTCGCGCCGCGAACACGGTCCCCCGCGGACTGACCTATGCTGCCAGGAGTGTCGAAGTTGACGACGGCCGCCAAGCGCATGCTGGTGGGCCGCCCATTCCGCAGCGATTCTCTCGGTCATACGCTGCTGCCCAAGCGGATCGCGCTCCCGGTCTTCGCCTCGGACGCGCTGTCTTCGGTGGCATACGCGCCCGAGGAGATCTTCCTGGTGCTGTCGGTGGCCGGTCTGTCCGCCTACGTCTACGCGCCCTGGATCGGTCTGGCGGTCGCGCTGGTGATGGCGGTCGTGGTGGCCAGTTACCGGCAGAACGTGCACGCCTATCCCTCCGGCGGCGGCGACTACGAGGTCGCCACCAAGAACCTGGGACCCACCGCGGGGTTGACGGTCGGCAGCGCGCTGCTGGTCGACTACGTGCTCACGGTGGCCGTGTCGATCTCCTCGGCGGCGTCCAATATCGGGTCGGCGGTGCCGTTCGTCGCGACGCACAAGGTGCTGTTCGCGGTGTCCGCGATTGTGATCCTCACCGCGATCAACCTGCGGGGTGTGCGCGAATCCGGCACGGCGTTCGCGATTCCCACCTATGCCTTCATGATCGGCATGTTCGTCATGCTGATCTGGGGGTTCATCCGGATCTTCCTGGGCCAGACCGTGCACGCCGAGTCGTACGGGTTCGGACTGAAAGCCGAGGACGAGCATCTGTTCGGCCTGGCGTTCGTATTCCTCATCGCCCGCGCTTTCTCCTCCGGCTGTGCGGCGCTGACCGGTGTCGAGGCCATCTCCAACGGTGTGCCCGCCTTCCGCAAACCCAAGTCGCGCAATGCCGCGACCACCCTGCTGCTGCTGGGCTGCATCGCGGTCACGCTGTTCATGGGCATGATCGTGCTCACCCAGAAGGTCGGCATCGTCTACGCCCACGACACCTCGGACCTGATCGGCGCGCCCGCGGGCTACGAGCAGAAGACCCTGGTGGCGCAGCTGGCGGGGGCGGTGTTCTCCGGCTTCCCGGCCGGGTTCTACTTCATCACCATCGTCACCGCGCTGATCCTGGTGCTGGCGGCCAACACCGCCTTCAACGGCTTCCCGGTGCTGGGTTCGATTCTGGCGCAGGACCGCTTCCTGCCGCGTCAGCTGCACACCCGTGGTGACCGGCTGGCGTTCAGCAACGGCATCCTGTTCCTGGCGGGCGCGGCCATCGCGTTCGTGGCGCTGTTCGGCGCGGAGGTGACGCGCCTGATCCAGCTCTACATCGTCGGCGTGTTCGTGTCGTTCGTGCTGAGTCAGACCGGCATGCTGCGGCACTGGACCCGGCTGCTGCGCACCGAGACCGATCCCGCTCAGCGGATGCGGATGAAGCGGTCGCGGGTGATCAACGCCATCGGCCTGACCATGACCGCGACCGTACTGATCATCGTGCTGGTCACGAAGTTCGTGGCGGGCGCGTGGATCGCCATCATCACCATGGCGGCGATCTTCGGCCTGATGAAACTCATTCGCCGCCACTACGACTCCGTGTCGCGGGAGCTGGACGAGGCCGATTGGGACGCGGTGCTGCCCAGCCGCACCCACTCCATCGTGCTGGTGTCCAAGCTGCACATGCCGACCCGGCGCGCCCTGGCCTACGCCCGCGCCACCCGGCCCGACACCATCGAGGCCATCACGGTGAACGTCGACGAACCCGACACCCGGACGCTGGTACGCGCGTGGGAGTCCAGCGATATCGCGGTGCCGCTCAAGGTGATCGAATCGCCGTACCGTGAGATCACCAAGCCCGTGGTGGATTACGTGAAGCGCGTGCGCAAGACCTCGCCGCGCGACGTGGTCACCGTGTTCATCCCCGAATACGTGGTCGGCCACTGGTGGGAGCAGCTGCTGCACAACCAGAGTGCGCTGCGCCTGAAGGGGCGCCTGCTGTTCGAGCCCGGCGTCATGGTGACCAGCGTCCCCTGGCAGCTGTCCTCCTCGGCGGGCCGGGCCCATCCCAGTCGCGTGGTCAACGCGCCCGGTTCGGTGCGTCGTGGTTTCGGGGACGAGTCGTGAGCGCACCCGACTGGTACGGCGAGGTCTTCGAGGTTCGTCTCGGCCCGCCCGGCCACGGCGGATTCTGCGTGGCCCGGCACGAGGGCCGCGTGCTGTTCGTCCGCCACGGACTGCCGGGCGAGCTGGTCCGGGCCCTGATCACCGAGGATCGCGGCGGCTCGTTCTGCCGTGCCGACGCCATCGACATCCTCGACCCGTCGCCCGACCGCGTCCCCGCCACCTGCCCGGTCTCGGGCCCCGGCGGCGCGGGCTGCTGCGACTTCACCTTCGCAACCCCCGAGGCCCAGCGCGCCCTCAAGCATCAGGTCGTCGCCGACCAGCTGCGTCGCCTCGCCGACTGGGAGCCCGACTTCGTCGTCGAACCCATCCCGGTGCCCGTCGGACTGCCGACCGGCGCGGTGGCGCAGGACTCCCGCACCGGGCTGATCGCCCGGCCGGGCAGTTCCGGACGCACCCGCGGTGTGACCACTAGTCTCGGTGCGACCTTGCTCGCGGGTTCGCGCCCCGAGTCGCAGCCGATGGCGGCCACCTCCGAAGTGCCCGAGCCTGCCGCGCCCGAAAAGTCTCAATCAGGACCAGTGTCCGAGTCGCCCGCCGGGGGACGCCCGGACACGTCCGCGTCCACCGGTGTCGCGCCGGGCCGGATCGGGGGAGTGGCCACGCGTGTGGCGAGTGCCCTCATCGGCAGTCCGGCCGCCGAGCCCGGACGCGGTGTGCGACTGGTCGGGCCGCCGTCGGCCGACGCGTATGCCGGTGGCTGGCGCAGCCGGGTGCGGCTGGTCGTGGACGCCGATGGCCGCGCCGGGGTGCACGGCTATCGAAGCACCGAGGTGATCACGGATCTGCGATGCCCGCAGCCGATGGCCGGTGCCATGGAGGGCATCGCCGAACGGACATGGACGCCCGGGGCCGATCTCGTGGTGGCCGTCGACGGTGACGGGATGCGGCATCTGGTCGAGGTCGCGCCCGCCGGGGACGAACGCGGCGGGCGGCGTGATCGGGGCGGTCGCGCCGAGGGTTCCGCGCGCGGCTCCGGTCGCGGCGGGGATCGGCGCAGTACCGCCGCACGGCGGGCGGCGGCGCACAGCGCCCGGACCGAGCGGGTCGTGGATGGCACCGGGCGGGCGGTGCAGTATGTCGCCGAGCGCCGGTGGGAGCTGTCGGCGACCGGGTTCTGGCAGCCGCATTACGGTGCGGCGCAGTGCTATTCGGATGTGGTGGCCGAGTGGGCCGATGCCGCGCCGGGCGCGCTGGTGTGGGACCTGTACTGCGGTGTGGGCGTGTTCGCGGCGCGACTGGCCGGGCAGGTCGGCGACACCGGGTTCGTGCACGGCGTGGAGTTCGCGCGCACCGCGGTCACCGAAGGCCGGGCCGCGCTGCGGGATATGCCGTGGGTGGATCTGACCGCCGAACGGGTCGAGCGCTGGATTCACGAACAGTCCGGCGCCGCACCGGATGTCGTGGTCCTGGATCCGCCGCGCGCGGGCGCGGGCAAGGACGTGATCAACGCCCTGAGCGAGCATTCCCCGCGTCGCATCGTCCACATCGGCTGCGACCCGGCCTCTTTCGCCCGCGACGTGGGCCTCTACCGTTCCGCCGGGTACCACCCCGTGGCCTTGCGCGTCTTCGACGCCTTCCCCGGCACCCATCACGTCGAGTGCATCGCCGCCTTCGAACGCTGACCCCCGAGGGGAGCTGTCACCGCGGGATTCCATCCGGATCCCCGCGTCGACCGCTCCCTGATCTTGTTGTGGCGCAGGTGGGTTGGCGGGCTGCTGGCCCAAGTCCAGCACTGACTCGGCGAAGCTAGGCGAGCTGCCAGGTGACCCGGATGCTGGTCGACATCTCGCTCTCGCCGAGTTCCACCGGCATGGCCGGGGCCCCTCCGGATTTCGCGGCGGCCGCGAAGGCGACGCGCGGGGCCGGGGTCGGGCCCGAGATGTTCTCGGTGATCTCGACGACCGGACCGAGCTTGCGGCCCGCCCGCGACACGTACTGTTCGGCCTTGCTGACCGCGTGATCCCAGGCCTCGTCGCGGGCGCGGACCATCAGCGATTCCTCATCGGCCACGGTCAGCGTCAGCCCGCCCAGCCGCACATCGTCACCTCCGGCGGCGACGGCGTGGGCGATGATCGCGGCGGGCCCACCGTCCTGGCCGGACTTCGCTTCCCCGTCGGGCCCGGCGATATCGCGCAGTGTCACGGTCAGCGACGTTCCCGCTGAGTACCCGACCAGTTTCTCCCGATTGCCGTCGGTCCACACGGTGTCCGCCCGCACGGTCAGCCCGCTGGTGGAGATGTCGCGCCCCTGCACCCCGTCCCCGCGCAGCGACTGGATCACCGCGTCGGCCCGTTCCCCGGCGCGCGCGTAGGCCGCGGCCACGGTGTCGGCGCGGGTGTCCACGGAGATGGCGACCCGCATGATGTCCGGTGTCGCACTGGCGCTCCCGGATCCGATCATCGTGATGGTGCCGACGTTGTCGCTGGTCACGCGGTCCTCCTCGGTCGATGCGGGCGCAACCCGGCCGATGCTACCGATGCCGGGTGATCCCTCGCCCGTGCCGCGCGGACGGCCCGCGTCAGGCGGCCGGATGTCCGCTGCCCGCGGCCTCGGCGAGGGTGTCGGCGAGTGAGAGTGCGCCCGTGGCGATCTCGCTCGCCGCGGCCAGATCGAGCCGGAGGTCCAGGTCCGGCGCGTCGGCCGGTCCGTCGTGGTGAGTCAGTCCGGTCTCGGTGATCACGTAGTGGAAGGCGGTATCGCCGATGCGAACTGTCACCGTGCCCGTGGGGACGAGTTCGGCGACGGCCCGCCCGAGGGGGAGCGCGAACCAGTGGGCGCGGACGGCGTCGGTGGCGCGCTGCTCCCCGAGCTGGGCGGTGCCCCAGGCCGAGAGGGTGTCGAGGACCGGCCGCAGCGCCGCACCGGAGTCGGTGAGTTCGTAGAGCACGGTCCCCGCCCGCGGCCCGATGCGGCGTTTGGTGAGAATCCCGTCACGCTCGAGGTCCTTGAGCCGGGCGGCCAGCACGTCGGTGCTGATGCCGGGCAGGTCGGCGAACAGGTCGCTGTAGCGGCGCGGGCCCGAACAGAGTTCGCGGACCACCAGCAGATTCCACCGGTCGCCGACGATGTCGAGGGCGCGGCTCACGGTGCAGTAGTGGTCGTAGCTTCGGCGTGGCACGATCCCACTGTAACCAACAACTTGGAAATACCAAGTGCAAACTTGGAAATTCCAAGTAGAGTGTGCGGCAACCACACCGAGAAGAGGTCGTTCATGCAGGTGAAGCAGTCGAGCAAGCTGTCGGGCGTGTCCTACGAGATCCGTGGACCGGTCGCCGAGCATGCCGCACGCCTGGAAGCCGAGGGGCATCACGTCGTGAAGCTCAACACCGGCAACCCGCTGCCCTTCGGCTTCGAAGCACCCGCCGAACTGCTCCAGGACATGGTCCGCAACCTGCCCCAGTCGAGCGGCTACTCCTCGTCCAAGGGCCTGCTCTCGGCGCGCCGCGCGGTGGTGCAGTACTACCAGACCCTGGGTCTGAGCGAGATCGACGTCGAGCAGGTCTTCCTCGGCAACGGCGTCTCCGAACTGATCATGATGGCCATGACCGCGCTGCTGGAGAACGGCGACGAAGTCCTGGTTCCCGCACCGGATTTCCCGCTCTGGACCGCCGCCACCGCGCTCAACGGCGGCCGCCCGGTGCACTACATCTGTGACGAGCAGGCCGACTGGATGCCGGATCTGGCCGATATCGAGTCCAAGATCACCGACCGCACCCGCGCCCTGGTCATCATCAACCCGAACAACCCCACCGGCGCCGTGTACTCGCCCGAGGTGGTGCGTCAGATGCTGGAGCTGGCGCGCCGCCACCACCTGGTGGTGTTCTCCGACGAGATCTACGACAAGATCCTCTACGACGACCTCGAGCACACCGCCACCGCCGCCCTGGCCCCGGATGTGCTGTGCCTGACCTTCTCCGGACTCTCGAAGTCCTACCGCGCCGCCGGTTTCCGCGGCGGCTGGCTGGTCGTCTCCGGCCCGGTCGAGCACGCCGAGAACTACCTCGAGGGCCTGACCATGCTGGCCGGTCTGCGGCTGTGCGCGAATGTGCCCGCGCAGCAGGCGATCCAGGCCGCCCTCGGCGGACACCAGAGCATCTACGACCTGACCCTGCCCGGCGGCCGCCTGCGCGAGCAGCGCGACCGGGCGTGGGAGGCGCTCAACGCGATCCCGGGCATCTCGTGCGTGAAGCCCAAGGGCGCGCTGTACGCCTTCCCGCGCATCGATCTCGACATGTACAAGATCCACGACGACGAGCAGTTCGTCCTGGATCTGCTGCTCCGCGAGAAGATCCACATCGTGCAGGGCACCGGCTTCAAT
>NZ_JBHWHH010000249.1:0-8092 GCF_042732555.1 Nocardia sp. NPDC059764 | reverse complement strand
GTCCCGGCCGCGATGGCCGGGACCCTGTGCGTTCGGGTCAGGGGCGCTGCGCGGTCAGCGACAGGTGGGCGACGCCGATGATGTGCGATCCCATCGAGAACGAGGCGACCGCCGGGGTGGTGGTGGCGGGCAGGCCCAGACTCGGGGTGTCCAGGGCCAGGACCGAGATCTGATAGGTGTGCGGGCGGTCGCCGGTGGGCGGGCAGGGGCCCAGGTAGCCGGGGGCGCCCGCGTCATTGGTCCCCGCGACGCCCGCCACGCCCGCGGTGAAATCGGTTGCGGTGGCGGGGATATCCCAGTTCAGCCAGTGCCAGAAGCCCGCGCCGGTCGGGGCGTCCGGATCGAACATGGTGACCGCGAAGCTCTTCGCGGCCGCCGGAGCGCCCGACCATCGCAGGCGCGGGGCGTGATTGGCGGCGGTGCAGCCGAACGCTCCCGCGTAGAAGTCGGCGGGGAAGGCGTGCTCGGCGGTGCCGTCCGGGGTGGCGACCGTGAACTGAGCGGCCGAGGCCGGGACCACGGGACGAACCTGAACGGACGCAGCCGGATTCGTGGTCGCGGTGGGCGTCGAATCCCCGTCATTGCCGCAGGCGGCGGCGGACAGCAGGGCCGCCACGGCGAAGGTCGCGGAAACGGTGCGTGCGATGCGAATCATGGCGGTTCTCCTCGTGTTCGAATGACACGACGAGCATCCCGAAATCCGGAAACCCCAGGGAGAGCCTCCGCACCCTGGTATTCCGCGTACCACCCGGCCGCTCCTACGCTGGACGCGAGTGAAGGAGCGAGCGTGGACACAACGACATCCGGCCAGGCGCTCGGCGCGTTCCTGCGCGCCATGCGTGAGCGGCTGACACCCGAGCAAGCGGGTCTCCCGGCCGTCGGCCGACGCCGCACCCCCGGTCTGCGCAGGCAGGAAGTCGCGCAGCTCGCCGCCGTCAGCATCGACTGGTACATCCGCCTCGAACAGGGCCGCGTCGGCACCCCCGGCGCCGCGATCCTCGACGCCCTCGCCGAGGCCCTGCGGCTCACCGACACCGAACGCGCCCACCTCCACCTCATCGCCCGCGGCGCCACACCCCCGGCCCGCACCCCCGTCGCCGCCCCGCCCGCCTCGCTCCTGGCGATCCTCGACGGCATGCCCGCCCTCCCCGCCTACCTGACCGACTTCCGCCTGGACGTCCTCGCCCGCAACACCGCCGCCGTGGCCCTCTTCGGCCCCGGATTCGACTCCGGCACCAACACCGCCCGCCTGACCCTCCTCGATCCCGGCATCCGTGCCAGTCAACTCGACTGGGCGCGCATCGCCCGCGAGACCGTCGGCATCCTCCGCCGCAACCAGGCCCGCCACCCCGCCGACCCCGGTCTGCGCGCCCTCATCGCCGAATTGCGCACGGACAGCCCCGAATTCGCCGACTGGTGGGACGACCACACCGTCCAGGACCGCAGCCACGGCACCAAACGCATCCGCCACCCCGAAGCCGGCGACCTCACCGTCGCCTACGACAGCCTCACCAGCCCCAACGACCCCGACCACACCCTCACGATCCTCACCCCGGCGGACCCCGCCACCACCGCCGCCCTGCGCACCCTCCTCACCGCCCACGCAAACCGCCTGGCCACCACCCGACTTCGCCCCGTGGCCGGGTGACACGCGGCCCCGGCCCCGCGAGGGAGTAGGGGCCGCAGTTGTGGTCACGCTATTTCTGAGCCGACAGGCTGCTCAGCAGTCCACCGATCACCGGAATCGAACTCGCGCTGCCCGTTCCGCCATTTCCGGCGGTGGGCGGCGTGCAGGTCGCCCCGGCGGGAGCGGTCTGGACGACAGTCACGGTCGGCCCGTTCTCACCGAAATTGGAGAGCCCCCGATCGGTGCTGTACGGCCACGCGCTGGTCATGAACTCTCCCGCAGCGGTCGGCGTCCACGTCGCGACGACATCCTTACCCGCCACATACGGAGCCGTCGCGACGATGTTGAATGCCGAATCACCGGTCGCCCGCGTCTGGAACGCAAAAGCGTTCTGCCAGGGGACATTACCGATCAGGATCGTGGCATCGGCGGCCGGCAGCGTCAACGTGTAGGTCGATCCGACGCAATAGGCCGTCGACGCCGAGATGGTCACCCCCTCGGCGGACGCGGGCGCCGCCGTCGCGACAATGGTGGCCACCGCCACCGCCACCGGACCTGCCGCCGCAGCAAAGCCGATCGGCGGTCGGACAAGCAGCGCCATATTCATTTCAGTACTCCCCGTTTGTCGAAAATCCCCTCGTGTCAAGGGGACTGGCGCAGCCTAACGCGGCAGTCCGACACGCTGGAACGCGTATCGTCCCGCTCATGAGCACAGCCGCTGATACGACTGCCGTGACGAATCTGATCGCGCAGTACGCCGAGCTGGTCGATGCCGGGGATTTCGCCGGAGTCGGCGCATTGTTCGCGGACGGTGAGTTCATCGGTGGCGGCAGCTCGATCCGAGGCAGCGCGAACGTGGAGCGCATGTTCCAGGGCATGGTGATCCGCTACGAGGACGGCACGCCACGCACCCACCACGTCACCACCAACATTGCCGTCGAATTCGACGACCCGGCGACCACCGCCACGGCGCGCGCCTACTTCACGGTCTTCCAGGCCCTCCCGGACCTGCCTTTGCAGGCCATAGTCACCGGCCGCTACCGCGACCGCTTCCAATGCCTCGACGGGCAGTGGCGATTCGCCGAGCGCCGGGTCACGATGCACTTGACGGGCGACCTCAGCCGCCACCTGCGCATGCCGAACGCGGCCACGCGAGAAAACCATGGGGCCGGTTAGACCCGCAGTCCCTCGTACAACAAGGTGAGCAACCGGCGCCAGTCGCCGCTACCGGAGCGAATGGTGGCCGACAGCGCGCCGACGACCATGTAGACGTCGGCGACGGACAGGTCCGGGCGCACCGTTCCGGCGGCCCGATCGGATTCGATGAGCTCGCCGATGATCTCGGCGAGCTGTTCCAAGGCCGCACCGCGCGGTTCACTGCCGCGCGATCGGCGGGCGGCTTCGATGGCAGCCGACAATCCGCTGTCGGCCGCCAGGATGGTGCCGACATGGGTCAGGTAACGCAGCACCGCCCGTCCGGGCTCGGAGCGGTCCAGGCATTCGGTGCGCGCGTACTCCCCGATCTCGGCGAAGCGTTGCGCGGCCGCGGCTTCGATCAGGTCGGCCTGGGTCGGGAAGTGCCGGTACACGGTGCCGATCCCGACACCCGCGGCCCGCGCCACCTCCGGCAGTTGGACCTGGCTTCCCCGCTCCGCGAACAGGTTTCGTGCGGCTTCCAGGATGCGGTCACGATTGCGGGAGGCATCCGCGCGCGGCTTGCGCGACGGTGATGATGGGCTTGACACCTGGGTTCCCTTCCGGCCTACACTTGAAACGGAGCCGGATTCCGGTTCCGTTTCTCTTGAGTCGAAGGGTACCACCATGTCCCACAATCGATTTCTGCTGCTCGACGTCGGCGCGGTTCGACCGGGCCGCGTGCCACTGCCGCCCGCGTTCGCCGTGAAGGCCACCACCGCCGATACCGAAGGCCGCTTCTCGCTCCTGGAAGTCACCCTCGCCCACGACATCCCCCGCCACACCCATCACGTGGCCGACGAATGCATCTACGTGCTCGACGGCACGCTCGAGGTGGAATTCGACGACCGGGTCGAGCACGCCACCGCCGGGATGTTCGTCCTGCTCCCACATGGCATTCCGCACGCGCTGCGCCGCGGCTCCGCCCTCCCGCCGCGCCTCATCCAGATCTCGTCACCGGGCGGCTGGGAGTGCTATCTGGAGGATCTGATCGAGGCGGGGCCGACCGTGTTCACCGCGGGCGCCCTCGACCCGGCCAGGACCAACCCGATCGCCGCCAGGCATCGGATCCGGTACGAGGAACCCGCGGTGTGACCGGACCCGATCGCGGGTCCACGGTTTGAACTCGGGAAACACAAAACCCCCGGCTCTCGAAAGAGCCGGGGGCCGAGTTGTGTCTCAACCACACAGTCGGGGTGACAGGATTTGAACCTGCGACCTCTTCGTCCCGAACGAAGCGCGCTACCAAGCTGCGCCACACCCCGTGAAGTGAACCTGCAGTAGCTTAGCGCACCCGTTGTCCAGGTGTTAAATCGGCTGGTCAGGGGGCTAAAGGAGGCGGAAAGTGGCGAAAACTCGGCGGGCCAGATCGGGGGAGACGGAGCGGTCCACGCCGGTGTCGGCGACTATGACGAGGACCAGGGAGCCGCTGGTGGGGCCGGCGCTCACGGCGTAGGTGAAGACGGAGAACGTGGTGGCACAGCCGGCGGGGGCGGTGAACGTGCCGGTGGTCTCGACGAAGGTGCCGTGGAGGGTGTTGTCGCCGGAGTCGAGGGGTTGGGGGGTGCCCGCTTTCGACGACGTTCGGGTGGACCAGCCGATGCGGGCGGCGTGGGCGCCGATGTCGGTGGCGGCGGCGGTGGCGTCGGAGAGGTCGGAGGTGGAGAGAAACATGTTGGTGCGCACATTGTTCGGGCAGTAGTCGACGCCCTCCTGGGCGAAACCGGCGGCGGGGATGTGGTCGGCGTCGGTGCCGTATTCGGTGGTGGAGAGGTCGACGGTCCAGTCCTGGGGGACGTCCCAGGCGGCCTTCAGGTCCTTGGGGACCACCACCTGGTAGCCGGGGATGCGTGGGGTCAGGGTGGAGGCCGGTGCGGTCGTGGTGGTGCGCGGGGCCGCGGTGGTCGGCTTGGCCGACGACGGAGGGGTGGTGGGTGTCGGGGTGGAGCCGGAATCGCGCAGGACGAACACGATGGCGGCGATGGCGACGATCGCCACCACGACCGTGCCGATGGCCGCCAGCAGCCACAGGCGGCCACGATCACCGCGCGGGGGTGGATAGGTGCCGGGCAGCGGCGAGCCGGGTGTGACGGGGCCAGGACCGGTGCCATACGAATTCGCGACCGGCGGAACCGGATTCGGCCCCGATGCGTAGAGATTGGGGCCGGACGCGTACGGGTTATGGCCGGGCGCTCGAGGATTCGGCCCGGAGGCGTGGAGATTACTCCGGGGCACTTGTGGGCTCGGCCCGGAGGGGTACTGGTTCGGCCCGGATGCGTGGGGGCTCGGTCCGGAGGCGTGCGGATTCGATCCGGACACCTGAGGGCTCGGTCCGGATCGGTGCGGGTCCGGTTCGGGGGCAGGGGGATTCGGGGTCGGGCGGTACGGCGGCACAGGCGGGGTGGCGGGGCGGTCGTGGACCGGGCCCTGCCACCAGTCGCCGCTGGACGTCGTTCGATCCGGGTCGTCGCCCCGGTCGTCGCGTTCTCCGCTCACCGCAGCCCCCTGTCCGACGAGACGTGCCGCCTACTGGATCGGGCGGATGCTGGCGAGGATCTTCTTCGCCAAGGTCGCGTCCACCGCCTGCGCGACTCCGGTGTCCGCGGCGATCGTGAACACGAAAGCGCCGCTGTCGCCGGGAAACGCGAAGGTGTAGATCGAGTAGGTCGACGCGCAACCCGCGGTCGTCGGGGTGGCCGTCCCCTTGGTCTCCAGGTAGACGCCCTGCAACTGTCCGTCCGAGGACTGGAACGATTCCGGCGCGCCGGGCGTGGTGCCGGTGGAGGTGGACCAGCCGATGCGGCCCAGGCGGGTCCCGATGTCGGCGGCGGCCTTGCCCGGATCGGTTTCGGCGGACTGGGTCAGGAAGACGTTGGTGCGCACGTTCTCCGGGCAGTAGTCGACGCCGTCCTGCGCCAGCCCGGCCACCGGAATGGAGTCCGCGCCCTTGCTGAACGTGTCCTGGCCGGTGTGGTCCGGCTTCCAGCCCTGCGGAATGTCGAAGGCCGCACCATTGTCCGGGATCGTCACGACCTGATAGCCGGGAATCACCGCGCCGGGTGTACCGGTCGCCTTCGGGGCGGTCGTCTTCCCGGGCGTCGGCTTGCCTGAGGACGGCGGCTTCGCTGTGGTCGAGGTGAGCGCGCTGATCAGCGACGGCGTTGTATTCGACTGGGCCGAAGGCGAATTCGAGCCCTTGTTCACCAGCGCGACGATCCCCACGACCGCGACGATCGCCACCAGCAGCGCGGCCAGACCGCCGAACAGCCAGCCGCGGCCCTTGCCGCCGCCCGGGGGCGGAGGATAGGTCGGCGGACCGTAACCCGGCTGCTGACCGTATTCCGGCGGCCGGTTGAACGCCTGCGTCGGCGGATACTGCGGCGGCGGAACATACTGCCCGGCGGGCATCGGCGCAGTCGGCTGATATCCGGTCTGCGGCCACGGCTGACCCGGCGGTTGATTCTGCTGCGGCGCCACATAACCCGGCTGCCAACCCTGCTCCCGCGCCGCATGATCCTGCTGTTGTGCGGACGGCGCGCCCTGCCACCAGTCCGGATTGGGCTCCGAACCGCCGACCTCGTCGCGGTGGTTGTCTCCACTGGTCACGATGGCCCCCTACTGAACGACTACATACCGCGCTGTATATCGCGGCAGGAGCCCGGGGCAATATCGCCGCGGCAAGATCAGTGTGCGACGGCCTCCGAGGACGCGGCCCGGCCGCGCCCCGACTCGGCCACCGGCTTCTTCGGCGGCGCGCCGACCAGCGTCAGCAGCGTCGCCTCCGGACGGCAGCAGAACCGGTACGGAGCCCACGGCGAGGTGCCCAGACCGGCCGACACGTGCAGCCGGGTGTGCGCGCCCCAACGCGACGCGCCCTTCACCCGGGCCCGGTCGATCCCGCAGTTGGTCACCAGCGCGCCGAAACCGGGCACGCACAGCTGGCCGCCGTGGGTGTGGCCGGCCATCACCAGGTCGTAGCCGTCGGCCGCGAATCGGTCCAGCACCCGCGGCTCCGGCGAGTGGGTGAGCCCGATGCTCAAGTCCGCCAGCGGATTCGGCGCGCCCGCGACGGTCTCGTAGCGGTCCCGCTTCAGGTGCGGGTCGTCCACGCCCGCGGTGGAGATCTTCACGCCCGCGACCTCGATATCGCGGCGCACGTGGGTCAGGTCCAGCCAGCCGCGCTCGGTGAACGCGGCCCGCATGTCCTGCCAGGGCAGCGGCTCGCCGTAGACGCGCTTGTGGTCCTTCTTGAAGTACTTGAGCGGGTTCTTCGGCACCGGCGCGAAGTAATCGTTCGAGCCGAACACGAAAATGCCGGGGCGCCCGAGCAACCCGCCCAGCGCCTGCACGACGGCGGGCACCGACTTCAGGTGCGAGAGGTTGTCCCCGGTGTTCACCACCAGGTCCGGTTCCAGCCGATCCAGCTCCCGTAGCCACGCCTGTTTCAACTGCTGCCCGGGCATCATGTGCAGGTCGCTGATGTGCAGCACCCGCAGCGACGGCTTGCCCGGTTCCAGCACCGGCAGCGTCGCCTCCCGCAGGGTGAAGGCGTTGCGCTCGATGAGCGTCGCGTATCCGATTCCGGCGACCGCGGCCCCGGCGGCTCCCAGGGCGGCACGGCTGAGGGCGGTGGTCGAGAAGACGGGCATTTGCCCAGAATAGGCGACCCGACGGAGAAACATCGAGTCAAATGAGCTGGACCACGATAGAAGTCCCTCGTACCGTGTCGCTCATGTCGGAACTCAAAACCACGCTGCGCACGGATATGACCGCCGCGATGAAGAGCAAGGACGCGCTGCGCCTCGGTACCCTGCGGATGCTGCTGTCGGCGATCCAGAACGCCGAGGTCGCCGGACCCGAGGCGCGCGAGCTTTCCGACCCCGAGATCATCGCCGTCCTGCAGAAGGAGGCGAAGAAGCGCAACGAGGCCGCCGTGGTCTACGAGCAGGCCGGGCGTGGCGAGCTCGCCGCCAACGAGCGCGCCGAGGAATCGATCATCGACGAGTACCTGCCCACCCAGCTCACCGAGGCCGAGGTCGGCGACATCGCCGACACCGCCATCGCGCAGGTCGCCGAGCAGCTGGGCGAGCGGCCGGGCATGCGACAGATGGGTCAGGTCATGAAGGCCGCGACCGCGCTGGCCGCCGGGCGCGCCGACGGCACCCGGATCTCCGCGGCCGTGAAGGCCCGACTCTGAGACGGTCCGCACGGCGGTTCATGCGATACCGCTATCAATACGAAAGGCCCGGAGCGAATGACTCGCTCCGGGCC
>NZ_JBHWHH010000248.1:0-8111 GCF_042732555.1 Nocardia sp. NPDC059764 | reverse complement strand
CTGGTACCGCAGAAGCGGTACCAGCCCCAATGTCGTTTCCGGGTTGGGGGATGCGAAAGGTGGGGACGGTAGCCGGTCCGATCAGGTCGGAGAGCGCGAAGGTGGCAAGGTCCAAGGCTCCGCGGCTCGACCGTCTTGACTCGATGGCGCTGCCGGGCAAGGGAAGTCGTTCTCCCCGGACCGAGGGATTCATAGAAAGCGAAGGGTCTGCAGCCGGGCTACCGCCTGATCTTTGGTCATCTCCTCGATTTCCTCTGGGGTCAGGTGAACCAGGCGTATGAGTTTCTCGACGACACCGAGAGGGATTGGCTCCTTGTCGGGGATCATGACAGATTCTGGGGTGCGTACTGGACGAACTCGATCGTTGACGCATGCCCAGAACTGGGCTTCGCTGACCTCGAGTTGGTCCTTCAGGATCTGGCACCACAGCTCGGATCCATAGTCGGTGTTGTCCATGGGCCGCGAGATCCGGGTACGCAAGACGCGACCGTCCGAAAGCGGCAATTCCCATGTGCTGTGGTGCCTGACCACACCACCTGTGGCGTTGCGGACGCGCACCCATTCATCGTGGTGGCAGAAGGTTTCGTGAGCCTTCTTGTTACCCGGAGGGTGCTGGGTCATTGTTCGGCCGCCGTCAACCACTCTCTCAGCTGCTCGTCCGTGGATAGCTCCACGAACTGCACGAAGTCGACGTTCTTCTGATGGTTGAGCGCGGCATGGAGATGGTCCTGCCAGTCAGCGGTGTACTCGCGCATAGCCTCGATCAAGGCGGTGATCGCCGTATCGAGATCGGGCTCCTCCACGGCCAGTGGAAGACCCGGCAGATATGCGACCCAGTTGTCGTTTTCCCGCACTACTTGCGGTTCGTGGACACGGATGCTGTGGGAAAGCAGCCACCGGAGCCGCCCAACCTCCACGAGCGCGGAATCCTTACCCTTACGAGACACCACGGCGACGTTGCCCTCTTCGGCGGCCGTCAGCATTTGGGCGAAGTGTTCTCTAGCGCTGTTCATGGAGCTGTATCGCTCGACAGACGTGATTCGCTCTGTGGTCGTCATCGGTCCCTCGATCTCTTCCGCTGCGGCCAGGTGCGACATGCCACGTGGCGTGATCGTGATCTACCGGTCGGGCGTGTACCGCGCGTGGATCGCGAACCCACAGAGAGTTACCCGAATCGTTCGCACGAAGGGGACTGGCCGGCGGCCGGGGTAGAGCGGGCAGGGTCTTCAGGCGATGTCGTGAATGTTGTGCTGCCGCAACTCGGGTGCGTGGCGTGCCGCGGTCGCGAAGTCGTTGTCGTCGTGCAGCACGGTCAATCCGTGGTGCGCGGCGGTCGCGGCGATGATGAGATCGATTGCTGAGGCGCTGCGGTGTTCGCCTGCCCGCGACATCCGATGCTGCGTTGCGGCAGCCCATCGATCGGCATGCTTGGGAACCGTGACGTCGGGGTACAGGTCGGAGAACATCTCAGCGATTTCGTCGTATTCGGTGCGATCCCGAGCGCTGTACAGGAACTCCGCACGCTGCGGAAAGCAGGAGCCGATGGCTTCGGCATCGATCGCGTCGAACCACGTATGCTGCAATTTCTCGTTCGACAGCAGCCGGACCAGGGCCGAGGTGTCGAGCAGGTAGATCACCGGGCCCTTTCCTCCTCGTGCCGGCGAGCAGCGTCGTCGATCGCTCCCCAATGCCGTGCTCGCTCGAAGTGGTGGGCGATGCGAGCGGCACGCTCCTGCTTCTCCGCGTAGAACCGCAGGGCCAGGTTCACCGCGTCCTTTTTCGTTTTCGCTTTCGATAGGGCCATCACGCGCTGTAGAGCGTCGTCGTCGAGGTCGATCTGCGTGACCGTCATGGCAAGCCTCCGCCCATGTTGGTGATGTACATGCGACTGTATGCCACCAACATGGACTCATTGAGGGAATGTCGATCATCGCCCGATCCGGCGCGTGCGCACCTGCTTGACCCGGAGTTCTGGTCCCGCGGCCGCAGGGTGGGTCGGGTTGATCATGGTCAGGCCCACAGAACGACAGAGCCGCAGGTCATGACCTGCGGCTCTGTTGCTTTCTCGTATTGCGCATCGACGCCCGCTCATCCATCGTTCCGGCTCCTGCTGCCGGGGCGAGTTCGTTCGGTCAGATCGGGTTGTGCCGGGACAGCCGGTCCCAGCGCGGTACCGCGTCGGCGATCGTCTCGAGGGCTCGGCGGGCCTGTGGGTCGGTCGATACGGTGTCGAGTTCGGTCCTTGCGGCGCAACGGAATCGGTCGGCTTCGGTGCGGGCCCAGTCCAGGGCGCCTGAGCGCTCGAGGAGGGCGACGAGGTCTGCGGCTTCATGGCTCGACGAGGGATGCGGACGGGTGTACGCCTTGGTCAGGATGGCCGCGAGTCGAGGGTCGTCGTGGAGGGCTCTGACGATCGGGGCGGACTTCTTCCGTCGGAGGATGTCGCCGCCGACGGCTTTCCCGAGACGGTCGGGATCGCCGACCAGTCCGAGTACGTCGTCGACCAGTTGGAAGGCCAGGCCGAGGTGGCGACCGGCATTGCGGAGCGCCTCGATGCGTCGCTCGTCCGTTGTGGCCGCTCTGCCGCCGAGCGCGCAGGCGAGCCCGAACAGGGCCCCTGTCTTGCCGCTCGCCATGGACTGCCACTGGTCGGGATCGATGTCCATGCGGTTCTCGAAGAGCAAGTCCGCGGATTGGCCGTTGACCACCTCCAGCAGGGCCGCGGACAGATCTGCCGCGGCCGCGTTTCCGACGCGCGATCGGTCGGCCGCCGCTTCGAAGGCGAGGGACAACAGGGCGTCGCCGGTGAGAATCGCCTGCGCCCTGCCGAACACCACCCACGCGCTGGGACGGCCGCGTCGCCGTAGGTCGTCGTCCATGATGTCGTCGTGCAGGAGCGAGAAGTTGTGGACAAGCTCGACGATGACCGCGGCGGGCACCCCGTCGCTGTCCTCGCCGCCGGCCGCGACGGCGCTCGCGATCGCCAAGGCGCCACGCACGCCTTTGCCCGAACCGGTGTCGGTGGGCCTGCCGAACCTGTCGGCCCAGCCGAAATGATAAGCCGCGACGGTTCGTAAGGGATCGTCCAGCCGGTTCACGGACTTCCGCAACTCGGGTTCGGTCAGTTGCCAGGCTCGATGCAGGACTTCTCGTGCCGTAGCGAGGCGGGGTCGGGGGGCGCTCACAGCGCAGGCTCCTGGCCGTCGCCTGAGGGAGCGAGCATCGATGTCGAGAGCACCGGCGCGTGACCGTATCGCGCCGTCCTGCTCGACCAATCGAAGTTTCCGCGGATCCACGTGCGCATGCCGGCGAGGCAACGCTCGACGGGATCGTGATCCGACGCCGTTCGCGTGCGAGCCTGCTTCTCGAAGGCGAGGTACTGCCTTGTGCGCGTGTCTATTTCCGCGCAGACGCGTGACACCGCTTCGGCTTCGCTCAGATTCTCGTGATGTCCGATGATGAAGGCCAGATTGTGGACTTCGCCGAAGGACCGTTCCTTCTCCAGCGAATAGACGTCATTGGTCCAGCACACCACGTCGCAGGCGGCATCGAGGGCGCCGGAGAAGTCGGCGTCGCGATACCGTGCCGGCGGCACCTCGAAATCTCCGAACCTCTCGATCAGATCCATGCAGACGTAGATCGCCCCGGTGTGCCGTCGCCGATCGACATAGGTATCCCTGTCCGGGACGATGCCGGCGATCCGGTTCCCGGCCTCCCAGAACGCGGCGGTGCGCAGGCACTCCTCCAGATGTCCGACGAATCGGGTACGCCAGGCCGCGGAGCTGTGCGCGGCGGTTCGATCCCACAGATCGGAAAGTGCTGCCAGCAGAGCCGGATTCGCCTCTCCGCGCCCGCCGCCGCGCAGGACCCCGCAGACACCGTCCGCCAGCGCCGCGGCCGCTGCCGGTGTTCTGCCGATCGCCCCGTCGTCGAGTTCGTCGTCCACCAGGAACAGCCAGGCGAACCAATCGGCGGCCAGCTCGAGATCGTGCCGGTCGGCATGCGGATGAACAAGTGCCACAAAGTATCCGAAGTCGGCCGCGCTGAATTTCGATCTGATCCGGTGTGATTGGAGCAGATCGAAACCGTCCACCCACGCCAGGAGGTGTTCGCGTGCCCGGTCGAGATTCGGGTTGTGCTGGCTGGGGAAGCAACTGAAGGTGGTTCCGAGTGCGCCGGTTCTCATCGCGCGCGTGCCTTCCGTCGTTGTGGCCGCAAATGGACTCCGCCCCTGGGGTGCAGCGTGATGAGCGCTTCGGGGGTTATCGGCGCCGCGCCCGCTGGTAGGCGCAGCCGGTACCTGCTCGCCACGGTGGCCAGCACCAGCACCAGTTCGGTCAGGGCGAAGTGCTTGCCGACGCACACCCGGTGCCCGCTGCCGAAGGGGATGTAGGCGTGCTTGGGCCGGGCGGCGATATTGTCGGGGGTGAATCGCTCGGGATCGAATCGTTCGGGGTCGTCCCAGAAATCCGGATGTCGATGCAGCAGATAACTGTTGATCAGAACGTTCGACCCTTGCCGGAGTCGATATCCGCCCAGCTCATCGTCTCGGACCGCACGTCGCATGAATTGGTATGCCGGAGAATAGATCCGGAGTGTTTCGTCCACGACCATTCGCGTGTAGGGAAGTTTCGGGATGTCGTCGATATCGGGAATCCGGTCGCCGATCACCCGGTCTATCTCCTCGTGTAGCCGCCGCTCCGTATCGGGGTGCCGGGCCAGGAGATAGAAGGCCCAGGACAACGTGTTCGTGGTGGTCTCGTAGGCGCCGATGCAGATATTGAGAACTTCGTGATGGAGTTGCTCGATATCCATTCCCCGGCCATCGGTTTCGTCGACGGAGTTCATGAGGAGGGTCAGCAGGTCGGTGGTGTCGGGTGAACTCGTCGGCTGTTCGATGCGCGCTGTGATGAATCGTGAGACGAATTCGTCCATCTCGGCGATCGCGCGGCGCAGCCGGCGATGGCTCGGCGTGGGCACAGTGAGCGGAGGGAACGGAAAACGGAAGAACGATCCCAATATGGCATTGGCTTCGCCGAAGGCGCGTTCGAACGACAGGGCGGTGGCGTCGACGTCGGCACTGAACAACGACCGGTTCACGATCCGCAGCGCGAGCTGGCCGATCTGATCGGTGATATCGAGAATCGGCGCGTCGGCGGCATCCCAGCGCTCCAGCATGCGCAGCGTTTCCGTGGTCATGTTCCCGGCCAGGTCGCGAATGGCGCGAGGCGTGAGATGGGGTGCGATCATGCGCCGTTGTCGCTGCCACAGTTCGTGATCGGCGTTCGCGATCAGGCCCTTGCGCAGCACCGGGCGAACGATCTTGAACAAGACCGCGTTCTTGTCGTAGCCGACGCTGTTGTCCACCAGGATGTGCCTGATGTGGTCCGGATGGTTGACCAGCACCATCGGCAGGCCCAGGAGCCGGAATTCGAAGAGGTCGCCGTGGCGCTCGAGGCCGCGGGACAGGAAGCCCAATTGGTCACGGCGCAGGGCGAGTCCGTTGTCGAGCCCGTCGGGGCGGCCCAACCGGGGTAGTGGGCGCGGTGGGCCGGACCGGACGCCGCGGGTGCGCTGACTGGACATGGCGCGACGCTAACCGGGGGCGGTTAGGACCGGGTTAGGGCTCTTGCGGGCGCGATCGGCGCTCAGCCGCACTGGCTTTCGAGATACAGCTCCAGTACCAGCCGACCTTGGCTGACCACCCACTCGTTGCGGGGGATGTCCCGGTAGGCGTGCTCGATGGTGCCCTCGGCGATCGCGATCGCCACGCCGAACACTCGGGGATCGGTGTCGGCGGGCATCACCCCCGAGGTCAGCAGCAGGTGGCCGAACGATTGGGCGCAGCGGCGCTGATGAGTGCGGACCAGCTCGCTGTCGCCGAAAGCGAAGTAGAGCGCGACGAATTCGAGATGCCGCAGGAAGTGCGTGCGGTGCACGGTCGCGAACAGCGTGATCGCGTGGGAGATGCTGTCCGCCCGCAGTGTCTCGATCTCCGCCGCGACCTGCCGGTCGATCTGTTCCATGTCGCGGTCCAGCAGTTGCCGGAACACCGCCTCCCGGTTGGCGAAGAACTGGTAGAGCGTCGCGATCGGTACGGCGGCACGCTCGGCGATCCCGCGGGTCGTCACGGCATCCGTTCCGTGTTCGTCGACGAGTTCGCGTGTGGCGTCGAGGATTCGCTCGACTCGTTCCCTGCTGCGCGACTGCACGGGTGTGCGTCGGAGGCGTCCTGGCTCAGACACCGGGCAATGATCGCAGATGGCGCGGTGGCGGCATCCGCGCACCCTGCCCCGGCGGTACGCCGGCTCCTCCGGGCCTGCCCGCGGTGGGCGAACATGAACGGAACATGGTTTCTCGTCCGATTGGCCAGGTAGCGGCGCGACAAGAACATTACTGTGTGTTTCGGGCCGTTGGTGGGTGGACAAATTGTGAAACGTCCACTTGCGCAGGCGTGTTGAGCATGCAAACATAGCCGCCAGCGGAATCCTGGTTCGAGATCGGTTGCGACGCAAGGATCTATGGATTTCCATCATCTCTGGTATCGAGACGCAAATACCGTCAATGTCGATCGGTAATTGCGAATTATCGTGTGGCGAAATGTATTTGACTTGCCGTCAATTCTCGTATGGTGCAAGGAGTTTCAATGGGCGCATCCGGTGAACGGTCGGTGCATGTCAAACTATTGGGCGAGTTCGCCATTTCGGTCCCGGGCGAGAGTTGTGTTCGGTGGCGCGCGAGCAAGGCGCGCTCGCTGTTCGGGGTGCTGCTCGTCAACCGGAACATCGTCGTGGGCAAGGAGCGGTTGCGAGAGCTGTTGTGGCCGGATATCGAGGGTCCCAGCACGTCGTTGAAGGTGGCGGTGCACGCCCTGCGCAGAACGCTGGACGACCACCTGGGAACCGATCGCGGGCACCTGCGTGTCGAGTTCCGGGATTTCGGCTACATCATGGACGCGAGCGATGACGTGGTCGTCGACTTCCACGAGTTCGAGCGGGTCACGACGGCCGCGCGCGAGGCCGCGGTGCGGGGCCTGCGAGAGGAGGCGCTGGATCTGTATCGGCGTGCTGCCGCGCTGTACTCGGGTGAGTTCCTCAGCGGAGAATCGGACAGCTGGGTGATCGAGCATCGGCACTGGCTGCGCGCGATGATATTGAGCGTCTTGGACGTACTGGCCGAGTACGCGTTCGAGGCGGGCGAATTCGCCGACGCGGCCGACGCGTGCCGTCGCACGCTGGCCATCGATGCCGTGAACGAGGCGGCGTTTCGCCGGCTGATGATGATCCACGCGCGGCGCGGCGAGCTGCAGCAGGCGGAACAGTGGTACGCGCTGTGCGCGCAACGCCTGCGTGAGCAGTTCGAAGTCGATCCCGACCATGACACACGGTCGCTGCGGCGTCGCGTGCTCAGTCGGGAATTCGTGGAGGGGGTCAGGCCGGGCCGCACCGGCCACCGGGTTCACGACGGCATTTCGAACCGCATGGGCTCGATCGTCTGACTGCGGATGACACCGTCGGGAGCGTATCGGAAAGCCCACTCGCGCAGGCGAACCGCGACCGGGTTCGCGAGCTGTTCGAGCCTGCTGAGCCGGCGCGACGCCGCCACCAGGGTCCGGGTCCGGGCCCGGCGCGCATCCTCGTAGTCGCGCAGCGCGGCGATGACGGCGCCGTTCCGGCGCAGATGATGGGCGAGGACGCAGGCTTCCTCGATCGCGGAGCTGCCGCCCTGGCTCAGACTCGTCAGCATCGGGTGGGCGGCGTCACCGATCAGCGTGACCGGACCGCGGCCCCAGGACGGCAGGAAGGGGCGGTCCTGCGCGGGCGCGGTGATGATGGCGTCGGCCGGTGTGCGCGCGATGATCGCACCGATCTCGGGTGCCCAGCCGCGATAGCTGTCGAGGACGTCGGCCTTGCCTCCCGACCAATCGGCGGCCCGGCCCGCCACATTGCGGGTTCCCCACCAATAGGTCTGTCCCGCTCCGAGATCGGCGAAGCCGAAACGCCGGCCCGCGCCCCAGTAGTGGACCGCGGAGGCCGGAGGGATGCTCTCGTGCTCGAATGCGGCGGTGGCCAGCCAGCAGACGTAGCCGTGGTCGGTGACCGGTGCGGGCC
>NZ_JBHWHH010000247.1:0-8118 GCF_042732555.1 Nocardia sp. NPDC059764 | reverse complement strand
TGTCAGCTCCGATGACCGTGGACCGGTGAGAGATTCGCCAGCGCGGCGGACAGCGCGCGACGGACGTCGGCGCGGCTGATGGGGGTATCGTCGTCGAGGGCGGCCAGCTCGATGGTGAGGAAGTCGCGGATCAGGTCGGACATGCTGACGCCGCGGTGGTCGGCCTCGGCGCGGATGCGTTGATCCATGGCGTAGGGGAGCCGGACCGTGCGCAGCACCGTGACGGGGGTGTCGGGGCCGGGGAGATCGGGTTCGGGGGCGTCCTCGTCGAAGGTGAGGCTGTCGAGGAAATCGCGCGCCTCGGCCGCCGTGTTCGGGTACCCCTGGTCCGGATGGTCACTCATGGTCCGCCTCCCATTGTTCGAACTGGGCGAGAAGCCGTCCGGTCACCGGCCGGACGCCGATGACCTGCTGGTCCCACTGCGACAGCGGGCGAACCACCACCGCGAGCGGCAGCCCGGCGCCGGTGCGGCCGATGATCATGAGGGCGGGTAGTCCGCCCGTCCCGCGCACCGGTCGCGGCCAGCGCCGGCCGGGTCCGGTGAGGACCCGCAGGACCTCTTCCGGCGCGATACCGAGCCGGGCCGCGACGTCGAGGGCCCACTCAGGAATCTCATATCCCACGGCCGCATAATACGATCGTAAAACAGCTGGTCGCCACCTGTCGACCAGAGTTTCGAGCGAACCCTGGGCGAGTCGGTCGCGGGCGTGTTGCCGGAGCGGCGTCCTCGACACGCGGGCCGAGGCGCGCCGCACAAGGCATCATGAACCAATGGACCCGGTGAAAACGGTCGCGCCGAGCCTCGCGGGGGTGCTGGACCGCAATCTGTTCTGGATGGTGTGGAACACCGTGCTGGCCTGGATCCCGGTGGCGTTGGCGCTGCTGGTGTTTCGGCGCCCGCCCGAAGATGAACGACGACTACCGATTTCGCCGTTCTGGTGGGCCGGTGTCGTGCTGTTGCTGCTGTTCCTGCCGAACGCGCCGTACGTGGTGACCGATCTGGTGCATCTGCGCGACGATATCCGCGCCGCGGGCAACGGCCCTGTGGTGACGACGATTCTGCCGGTGTACGGCGTATTCATCGTGTCCGGATTCGTCGCCTACTACCTGGTGCTGGCCGAGATGGGCCGCTTTCTGGAGGCGCGCGGACTGGCGGCGTGGCGGACCCCGGTGACCCTCGCCGTCCATTTGCTGTGCGCGGTAGGCGTTTTCCTGGGCCGCTGGGTGCGGCTGAACTCGTGGGAGCCGGTGGTGCAGCCGCGCGGCACCTTCGACCGCATGATGCTGGCGTTGAGCTGGAACTGGGCCCCGGTGCTGATCGCCGCGGTGTTCGTGGCAACGGCGTTGGGCCACTTCGTGACCCGCGCCGTGGTGGAGGCGGGCGTGGACAGCGCCCGCCGGGGCGCCCGGCTGATCCGAACCCGCAGGTTCGCCTAGCCGGACGCCCACGGGGGGATCAGGCGATGCCGAGGCGCTCTGCCGCCAGCACCCGGATCGCCTTCTTGTCCGGCTTGCCCAGACCGGTCAACGGCAGCCGCTCGATGACGATCACGTGCTTGGGCACCTGCACGGAACCCTTGCGCTGCTTGACCGCGGCCTGGATCTCGGCGGTGACGGTCTCGACCGCGGCGGGGTCGGCGGCGGTGGCGGGATCGAGCACGAGCACCGCGGTCACCGCCTCGCCCCACTGCGGATCCGGCACGCCGACGACCGCGACCTCGTGCACCAGAGTGTGCTCGGAGACAACGTCTTCCACCTCGCGGGGGAACACGTTGAACCCGCCGGTCACGACCATGTCCTTGGAACGCCCGACGATGAACAGGAACCCGTCCTCGTCCTGACGCGCCAGGTCACCGGTGCGCAGCCACCCGTTCTTGAAGGTGTCGGCGGTGACCTCGGGCAGGTTCAGGTAGCCGCCCGCGAGCAGCGGCCCGGAGACGCAGATCTCGCCGACCTCGCCCTGCGGAACCTGCTTGTCCTCACCGTCGAGCAGCGCCACGCGCACCGCGGTGGAGGGCCGGCCGCACGAGGTGAGCCGCGCCTTGTCGTGCTCGTCCTTGCCCAGGTAGCTGATCGCCATCGGCGCCTCGGACTGCCCGAAATACTGGGCGAAGATGGGCCCGAACCGATCGATGGCCTCCTGCAACCGATTCGGGTCGATCGCGGACGCGCCGTAGTACACGGTCTCCAGCGAGGACAGGTCCCGCGCCTTGGAGTCCGGGTGGTCGAGCAGCGCGTACAGCATCGACGGCACCAGCATGGTCGCCGAGATCTTGTGCTCCTCGATCGCGCGCAGCACCTCGCCCGCGTCGAAACGCGGCAGCACCACGCACTGCCCGCCCAGTAGCACGACCGGCAGGAAGAACGCCGCGCCCGCGTGCGAGAGCGGGGTGCAGATCAGGAATTTCGGCTGCTTGGGCCATTCCCACTCGGAGAGCTGGATCTGCGTCATGGCGTTCATGGTCTGCGCCGTGCCGATGACGCCCTTGGGCTTGCCGGTGGTGCCGCCGGTGTAGCTGATCGAGATGACGTCCGAGGGCAGCAGTTCGGTCGCCTCGACCGCGCGCGGCTCGTACTTGTCGGCGGCGGCCAGGATGTCCACGCCGACGTCGGCGAGCTGCTCGGGCACCGGGCCCAGCACCAGGATCTTGGTCAGCGTCGGCACCATGTCGACCAGTTCGCGGGCGCGCTGCACGAACGCGGGGACCGGGTCCAGGATCAGCGTCGAGATGCCCGCGTCGGCAAGCACATACGCGTGATCGTCCAGGCCGCCGATCGGGTGCAGCGCGGTGCGCCGCGAGCCCACGATCTGACCGGCGCCGATGGTGAACAGCACCTCGGGCCGGTTCAGGGCGAGCACACCGACCGGGGTGCCGGTGGTGACGCCGTGTTCGGCGAAGGCGTCGATGTAGCGGCTCATGCCGTCGAGCACCTCACCGCCGGTGAGGATGTGGTCGCCGAGGGTGAGCACCGGACGGTTGCGATGCCGCTTCAGCCCGGCCACCAAGGCGTGCCCGTTGTGCACGGGCAGCCGGAGCATGGTGTCGGGATCGATTGCACTCATGGGGTTCTCAATTCATCCGATGGTCACGCCGTGTGGGCCGCGTACAGGGTGACGACGACCGCGCCGCCCAGGCCCAGATTGTGCGCCAGTGCGGTGCGCGCGCCCGCCACCTGACGGTTGCCCGCGAGTCCGCGCAGCTGCCAGCTCAATTCGGTGCACTGCGCCAGGCCGGTCGCGCCGAGCGGGTGGCCCTTGGAGATCAGGCCGCCGGAGGGGTTGACCACCCAGGTGCCACCGTAGGTCGTCGCGCCCGACTCGACCAGGGCTCCGGACTCGCCCTCGCCGCACATGCCCAGCGCCTCGTAGGTGATGAGCTCGTTGATGGAGAAGCAGTCGTGCAGCTCGATCACGTCGACGTCGTTGACGGTGATCCCGGCGCGCGAGAACACCTTCGACGACGCGGCGCGGGTCATGGGCGCGCCCACCACGTCGATCATGGAGCCGGTGGAGAAGGAGGTGCCGTCGTCGGTGGCCAGCTCCTGGGCCAGGATCTCGATGGCCTGGTCCTCGAGGCCGTTGGCCTTCACGAACTCCTCGCTGACCACGACCGCGGCGGCCGCGCCGTCGGACATGGGCGAGCACTGCGAGCGGGTCAGCGGGCCGTGCACCGGCTTGTCGCCGAGCACCTGCTCGAGGGTGTACGCGTCCTGGAACTGCGCGAGGGGGTTGTTGGTCGAGTGCTGGTGGTTTTTCACCGCGACCGCGGCCAGCTGCTCGGGGGTGGTGCCGTAGCGCTTCATGTGCTCGATGGCGGCATTGCCGAAGAACTGGGTGGTGATCGGCGCGGCCGAGAACTCGAAGAGCTCCTTGTTCACCTTCAGGTGGTGGTCGACCGTGGTGACCTTCGGCTTGGTGGCCGGGCCCGCCATGGCCTCCTTGGTCATCTGCTCGAAGCCGACGGCCAGGGCGACATCGGTGATGCCGGAGGCGACCCACTCGCGGGCGAACATGAGCGCGGTGGAGCCGGTCGCGCAGTTGTTGTTCACGTTCACGACCGGGATGCCGGTGAGACCGATGTCGTAGAGCGCCCGCTGACCGGCGGCCGAGGGCTGGAAGACGTAGCCGACCGCGGCGCGCTGCACCTGGTCATAGGTGACGCCCGCGTCCTTCAGCGCGCCGTTCACGGCCTCGGCGACCATCTCCGGGTAGGTCCACTCGCGGGAACCGATCTTGACGAACGGCGTCATGTTCACGCCGACGACGAAAACGCGTCGCATTGGGTTGTCCACTCCTGTTCTTCGGGAACGTAATTCGTTGTTGTGTCTAGTCGGCGCGCGGGACGCGGCCGTCGATATCGGTGAAGCCGTACGCCTCGGCCAGGTCGGCGACCTTCCAGGCTTTCCCGGTGCGCGCCAGGCGATCCGGGTCCGCGGCCAGGGCGGTGACGGCGCGACCGGCGAAGTGCGGGGTCTCGGCCTGATCCAGGTCGAAGGTGCCCTCGCCGGGCAGGGTGACCAGGCGACGGCCCTGGGCGTCGGCCGGAACCATCTGCAGCAGTTCGGTATTGACGATGCCGGGCCAGATGGAGACGGCGGTGGTGCCGGTGCCCTCGAGGTCGTGGGCCATGTCGGCGGTGAGCCGGTCCACGGCGGTCTTGCCGACCCCGTAGACCGCGTTGTGCATGTGGCGGACCGCGCCGGGGGAGGAGACGCTCACGATCAGGCCCCGCGACTCGATGAGCAGGGGCGCGGCGAAAACGCTGGCCACGTAATGAGATCGGACGCCGATGTCGAAGCCCTCGTCCCAGGCCTTCGGCGGCACCTCCCAGAACTTGCGCCCGATCCAGCGCGCCGAGGCGGGGGAGTTGTAGACGTTGTTGACCAGTACGTCCAGGCGGCCCTGTTCGTCGCGGATCTGCGCGAAGAGTTTCTCCACCGCGGCGTCGTCGCGGTGATCGCAGACCACCGCGACCCCGTGCCCGCCGAGGGCGTCGATCTCGGCGGCCGTCGCGGAGACGGTGCCCGGCAGGTGCCCGGCCGTGACGGTGCGCCCGGTGACGTACACGGTCGCCCCGGCCGCGCCCAGCTCCAGGGCGATGCCCTTGCCGATGCCCCGGCTGGCCCCGGTCACCACCGCGACCTTTCCGGCGAGAATCTTGGGTATTTCGCTCACGACCTCTGGACATTACCTTGAAATAGGAACGTGTTCTAGAAATTGGAGGCGGAGTGGAACTGACGCATCGGACGATAGACACCGGGGAGGTCCGCCTGCACGTCGCGGATCAGGGCGAGGGCTTCCCGGTCGTCTTCTGTCACGGGTTCCCGCACACCTGGTACATGTGGCACCACCAGCTCGACGCGGTCGCCGCCGCGGGCTACCGTGCCCTGGCCCCCGACCTGCGCGGATACGGCCGCACCGAGGCCCCCGCGGACCCGGAGGCCTACACCAACGCCGCCGTCATCGGCGACCTCACGGCCCTGCTCGACGACATCGGCGCGGAAAAGGCCGTCTTCGTCGGCCTCGACTTCGGTGCGCAACTGGTGTGGGAGCTGAGCCTGCGCGCCCCCGAACGGGTCGCCGGCGTCGTGGTCCTGAACAACCCGTTCGCCCCGCGGCCCCCGCGCCCGCCGTCGGCCTTCTGGACCAAAGCGGCCGAACGCCACTTCCTGCACCTGTCCTACTTCCAGACCCCCGGCGTCGCCGACGCCGAACTCGCCGCCGACCCGCGCGGCTTCCTGGCCCGGGTCTACTACTCCCTCTCCGGCGACTACCACTACCTCGACACCTGGAAGAACCCGCCCGGCCTCGGCTACCTCGACGTCCTCCCGCAGGCCCCCGCCCTGCCCTGGCCGTGGCTGTCCCAGGCCGAATTCGACACCCTGGTCGCCGATTTCGAGCGCACCGGCTTCACCGGCGGCCTCAACTGGTACCGCAACCTCGACCGCAACTGGGAACTCACCGAGGCCTACGCCGACGCCAAGGTGGAAGTCCCCACCTACTTCCTCTACGGCGAGAACGACCCGGACATGGAGGGCTTCGCCGGCCGCGACCCCCTGGCCACGTTGCGCGCCAACGTCACCGACCTCCGCGAGGTCGTCGATGTCCCCGGCGCCGGCCACCTGGTCCAGCTCGAACGCCCTGAGGCGGTCGACAACTTCATCATCAACGCCCTGAAGGGCCTCGACCTGGGCTGAGGCCCGTCGTCGAATTCAGGTGACGCCCCGGCAGTTCTGGCCCGACACGGCCGGAACTACCGGGGTGGCCGATGGTGCAACCGCGCCGAAGAGCCTCGACCTGGGCTGACGGTGGGTGGGGGGAGAACCGGACATTGCGGTGCAGGACCGGTCATGATTCGGGGTACGGGCGTCATCTTCTGTTCGTATGACCAGTCCGGGGGTACGGTCGGGCTGAGTCGGGAGAGTCGAGGAGGAGGCCCGGATCATGGCTGCGCGAGTTCATGCGTTCACCGATGATGCGTTGGGTGAGCACGACGGGGTGGGGATCGCCGCGTTGGTGCGGCGGGGGGAACTCAGCGCGGCGGAGGTGGCCAAGGCGGCGCGGGAGCGGGCGGCTCGGGTGAATCCGGAGTTGAACGCGTTGGTGGTGGATCTGGATACGCCGCTGGTGTCGGGGGAGCGGGAGGCGCTGCTCTACGGTGTGCCGACGTACGTCAAGGACAACACCGATGTGTCCGGGATGCCGACCCAGCACGGGAGTGCGGCGTGGCGGGCGCGGCCCGCGAAAGCGCACGGACCCTTCACCAAACAGTTCCTCAGTACCGGGATGACCCTGCTCGGGAAGACCACGTTGCCGGAGTTCGGGCTGAATGCCACGACCGAATTCGTGGATGCCGCGCCGACGCACAATCCGTGGGCCACGGGCTATTCGTCCGGCGCGTCGTCGGGTGGTGCGGCCGCCATGGTCGCGGCGGGCGTGGTGCCGATCGCGCACGGTAATGACGGGGGCGGCTCGATCCGCATCCCCGCCGCCTGTTGTGGGCTGGTCGGATTGAAGCCGACCCGGGGACGCCACATCGATGGTCCGCAGGCTCGCTCGATGCCGATCAACCTCGTCTCGGAGGGTGTGCTCACGCGCACTGTCCGCGACACGGCCACGTATTTCGCTGCCGCCGAGCGTTTCTGGCGGAATCCGGCGCTGCCGCCGGTGGGTCTGGTCGAAGGTCCGGCGCAACGGCGACTGCGGATCGGAGTGCTCACCGAACCCATCACCGGCGCTCCGCTCGACCCCCAGGTTCGGGCCGTGCACGACGACACCATCGCATTGCTGGAGAGTTTGGGCCACGAGGTGCGCACTCTGGCCTACCCGGTGGATCGCGGGTTCGCCGACGACTTCGCCACCTACTGGGCGATGCTGGCGTTCCTGTTGGGCCGCACCGGCAAACTCACCCTCGACCGCTCCTTCGACGCCGCCCGCCTGGACCCGTTCACCCGTGGCCTGGCCGCGCGGTTCGGCGGATCCGTGCTGCGCTCACCCGCGGTGCTGTACCGGCTCTCCCGCATCCGTCAGGCCTACGCGGCGTCCTTCCGCGATGTCGAGCTCGTGGTGTCGCCGGTGCTGGCGAGCGTGACGCCGCACCTGGGGTACCTGAGTCCAGACCAGCCCTTCGACGAGGTCTTCGAGCGCCTGCTGAACTACGTCACCTACACCCCGCTGGCGAATGTGACGGGTGCACCGGCCCTTTCACTGCCCCTGGGCGCGTCCGCCGACGGCCTCCCCATCGGCATGATGCTCTCCGCCGCGCACGGCGACGAACGCACCCTGCTCGAACTCGCCTACACCCTGGAGGCGGAGCGGCCCTTCCGCCGTATCCAGGACTGACGGCGGCTCAGGAGATGTTCTTCGGGTAGGATATCGATCCGGCCGCCCACGCCGCACTCGGCAGCGTGAGGACGGCGGCCGAGGTGACGGCGGCGAGGGCGAGCAGACGGCGGAAACTGCCTGCGTGCACGGTATTCCTGAGTGGGGAGTCGCCACCACCCCACCCGGGGGGGGGCGGGCGACACGACACCCCGTTAAAACGAAAAATTACCCTAAAAACCAAAAGGGGGGTTTGCCGGCCCCGGCCGGGGCCGGTTGTGGACACGTGCCCAAA
>NZ_JBHWHH010000246.1:0-8118 GCF_042732555.1 Nocardia sp. NPDC059764 | reverse complement strand
GTCTCGGCTCCGAGACCGCCCGTGGTTCCCGTGACCAGGGCTACGCGACCGGTGAGGTCGATTCCGGCGATGACCTCATCGGTGTCCATCGCGTACCGCTCAGCCCGCGAGCTTCGCGAGGTTGGGGAAATTGCTCAGCTCCCAGCCGCCGTCCACCACCATGTCGATGCCCGTGACATAGGAGGCCTCGTCGGAGGCGAGGAACAGGCACGGGCCCGCGATCTGTTCCGGGGTCGCGGGCGCGCCCATCGGAATGCGGTCCAGGAACATCTGTTTGGCGGGCTCGTACCCCATGACCGCCGCCACCAGCGGGGTGTCCACCAGGCCGGGCAGCACGGCGTTCACCCGGATGCGGTGCTGCGCCAGTTCCAGGGCCGCGTTCTTGGAGAACATCACCACGCCCGCCTTACCCGTGGAGTACGGGCTGCCGCCGGGCATGGGGACCCGGGCGTCCAGGGACGAGATATTGACGATCGAGCCGCCACCGGTCGACTTCATCAGGCGCGCCTCGTGTTTGGTGCACAGGAAGACGCTCTTCTGGATGAGGTCGATGGTGAAGTCCCAGTCCGCCTCGGTGAGGTCGGTGACCGCCCCGATGCGGGACGCGCCCGCGCAGTTGAAGGCGGCGTGCAGACCGCCGAACCGCGATGCGGCGACCGCGATTCCCGCCTCCACCTGGGCCTCGTCGGTGACATCGGTGACCGCCGGGACGAAGGCGTCACCGAGTTCGGCTGCCCGCTTCTCCAGTCCGGCCGCGTCGATGTCGAGGCCGACGACATTCCCGCCCTCGGCGATCACGGCGGCCGCGATGGCCGAACCGATGCCGGAGGCGGCGCCGGTGACGACCGCGGTGCGGCCCTCGAATCTGCGTGCGTTCATCGGGCGCCCGCCTTCAGGAATTCGCCGGTCCGTTCTGTGCCGAGCGTCTCGGCCTTCTCGCCGAGCCCGAACACGAACTCGCCGTTGACCAGCACCGCGGTGACGGTCTCGTCATTGCGGTTGACCATGCGCGAGAGGTTGTCGTACTCCGGAACCGGGTTCTCGGCGTAGGCGGTGAGACTGTCGTCGAGCCGCTCGGGATCGATGATCAGCACATCGGCCCGGTCGCCCTCACGCAGATGCCCGGCGTCGAGGTCGTACCAGTCGGCCAGCTCACCGGTGACCCGGTGCACGGCGTGCTCGACCGTCATGAACGGGTTGCCCGCCCGCTGCGCCCGCTGCACCCGTTCGAGCAGCCGCAGCCCGAAGTTGTAGAACGCCATGTTCCGCAGGTGCGCGCCCGCGTCCGAGAAGCCCAGCTGCACACTGGGATCCGCGGCCAGCACGTTCAGCACCTCGGGCCGGTGGTTGGAGATGGTGGTGCGCCAGCGCACCTTGGGCCCGTACTCCACCACCAGATCCAGGAAGGCGTCCACCGGGTGCACGCCGCCGCGATCCACGCCGACCTGACCGAAGGTCTTGCCGACCACGCTCTCATCGGGGCATTCGGTGATCTCGGCGTCGAAGAAGTCGCGGTGCCAGACCCGCGGGCCCCACTTCTTGTCGTAGTCCTTGCGGAACCAGCGCCGGTATTCCTCGTCGGCCAGCAGCGCGCGGCGTTCCTCGATCTGGTTGGACAGGTGCAGAGCCGCGGCGCCGGAACCGAATTCCTCGAACACCGGCAGGTCGATGCCGTCGGAATACACCTCGAACGGCACCGGCAGGTGCTGCCAGCGGAAGTCGCCGCCCAGCTTGTTGATGATCTTGCCGAGCAGCGGGAAGACCTTCACCACACCGGGAATCGCCTTGATGTCGGCCGCCGACAGCAGGCTCACCTTCAGGTGCGGCCGGAAGAAGCCGAGGCTGCTGGCCGCCATGCCGATCAGGCTCTGCGGCTTGGCCACGTCCGGGCCGCCCTGCAACGCCCGCTTGCGGTCGCGCAGAATGCGATTCAGGCGACGCCGCTCCTTGGCGGTGGCGTAGGTCGAGGGCAGGGTGCGCGAACGGCACACCTCGCCGTCGAGCTTGTCGAACAGCAGCTGCTGCGAGGACATGCCGACGAAGCCCGCGTCCAGGGCCTCGGTCAGCTTGTGCTCCATGGCCGTCAGCTCGTTCTCGGTGGGCTTCACCTTCGGATCGGTGGCGCGGGTCAGACCCAGCTGCGCCGCCCGGATGTCCGAATGACCGATGAACGCGGCCACATTCGGGCCCAGCGGCAGCGACTCCAGCGCCGCCACATAGCTGTGCGCGCTGTTCCAGGTCTTGAGCGCGTCGACCGCGTCCACCACGTGCTTGCGCGGAATCGCCTCCACCCGGCCGAACAGGTCGCCCGCGTCCGAACCGCCGACGTGCACGGTGGACAGCGAGCACGAGCCCAGCAGCAGGGTGGTGACGCCGTGCCGCAGCGACTCCGACAGCGTCGGGTCGAGCAGCACCTCCACGTCGTAGTGGGTGTGGATGTCGATCATGCCGGGCATGACCCAGCGGCCGGTCGCGTCGATCACGCGCTCGCAATCGGTTTCGTCCAGCGGCGCGGCCGAGACCGTCGCCACCCGGCCGTCACGGATGCCGAGATTGCGGATGGCCGACGGCGCGCCAGTCCCGTCGAACCAGCGGCCGTTCTTGATGATGGTGTCGTACACAGTAATTCACTCCCCCAGAGTGAGGTCGCGGCGCAGCACCTTGCCGGTGGCGTTGCGCGGCAGCGGATCCGCGGTGACCAGCCAGCGGGCGGGCACCTTGAAGTAGGCCAGTTGCTTGGCCACGTGGTCGCGCAGTTCGTCCTCGGTCAGCGCCTCCGGATCGTCGACCACGACGATGGCGGCCACCTCCTGGCCGAGATCCTCGTGCGGGACGCCGATCACGGCCGACTCGCGCACCAGCGGGTGCTCGTCGAGGACGTTCTCGATCTCCTGCGGGTAGACGTTCTCGCCGCCGCGCAGGATGAGATCCGAACGGCGGCCGGAGATGTAGAGCTTGCCGCCGCGCAGGGTGCCGTAGTCGCCGGTGCGCAGCCAGCGGTTCTCGTCGATGGCCGCCTTGGTGGCGTCCTCGTTGTTCCAGTAGCCGAGCATGACGTAGGGGCTGCGGATGCAGATCTCCCCCTCCTCGCCGTCGGGCACCGGCTTGCCGTCCGGATCCCGGACCTCGAGCGAGACGCCGACGACCGCGCGGCCCACGGTCTCGTTGTCGGCGGCCAGTTCCGGCGGGGTCGCCACGGTCGCGGCGGTGCCGGACTCGGTGCAGCCGTAGCTGGTGGTCAGGCCCTGCAGCGCCACCGGGAACTTCTCGCGCAGCCGCTGCACCAGCGCCGGGGAGGACGGCGCGGAGTTCAGCGAGAACGCAGTCAGCGAGGACAGGTCGTACTTCGAGATGTCCACGCCCAGAATGCGACTCGCCAGCGTCGGCACGGCCGCCCAGTTGGTGACCTTCTCCGTCTCGACCAGCTTCAGCAGCGATTCCGCGTCGAACTCGCCCGAGGTCGGGAAGACCACGGCGTCACCGGTGGTGAGGCGCGGGATCGACAGGTTGTGCAGGCTCGCGATGTGGAACAGCGGCATGGTTGCCAGGTAGCGGCGGCCGGCCGGGGAACCGTCCCAGGCCTGACCGCGGAAGCCGGCGGCCAGCGCGTCCATGAAGCGGTGGTAGTCGGCGACCGCCACCATGTTCCGCTGGGTGTGCACCACGCCCTTGGGGCGGCCGGTGGTGCCGGAGGTGTAGAGGATGATCGCCGGATCGTCCTCGGTCACCTCGGCGGCCGGATTGCCGCCCGCGAACTCCGCGATCAGCGCGGGCAGGTCGGTCTCCATGGTCAGCACCGGGATGTCGGTGCCGGTCTCGGCGGCCAGCGCGGCCCGCTTGGCGTCGGCGATCACCACCGTCGGGGCGGAGTGCTCGAGGCCGTACTCGATCTCGCGCGGCACCCACCAGGCGTTGTAGCCCACCGGGATCGCGCCCAGACGCTGCGCGGCCCAGAAGGTCAGCACCCATTCGGGGGTGTTGGCGGCCAGGATGCCGATCCGGTCGCCCTTGCCGACGCCGTAGCGCTCGGCCAGCGCGGCCGCGAGCGCGCCCGCGGCCGCGTAGTGCTCGGCGAAGGTGTAGCGGGTGCGCGCGGACACGAGGTAGTCGAGTTCGCCCAGGTCACGGGAGGCGTCCAGCAGCTCCAGCAGCGACGCGTGGCGGTGCTTGAACACCGGCTGCGGCACCCCCAGCACCTGCTCGACCGTCATCTCGAACGGACCGTCCGGGCCGGTCAGCTTTCCGGCGACCTGCGCGGCGAGCGCCTGGAGGTCAACTGCGTTGGTCATGAATCAAGTCCTCGAATCCTTGTGCGCGAACCGTGGCGGGCGATCAGAGTGAGGCCGGTCACGCCGCCCCCCGGACTGTATCGAAGGTCGCTTTCAGGTAGGTGTCGGCACGAGGCGAACCGATCAGGCCGGCCTCCATCCGGTTCATCGCGTAGGCGAAGGTGACCCGGTGGTCCAGGTCGTTGACCACCATCGACCCGCCGATCCCGGCCCACCAGCACACCCGGCCGTCCGGCACGTGCGGCGCGGTCTGCGGCTGCGGCAGGCCGTAACCGATGCCGAAGCGCAGCGGCACCATGATGGCCAGGTCCACGCCGTCGGACTGCTGCTCGAAGATGAGGTCGATGGTCTTGTCCGACAACAGCTTCCGGCCGCTCAGCTCGCCGCCATTGCTGATCAGCGACTGCAGCCGGGCGATGGAACGGGCATTGCCGTGCCCGCCCATGCCGCCCAGCTCGGCCTGCTGCCACTGCGGGGTGCCGCATTCGGCGAAGTCCAGCAGCGGCTGGAACAGGGTCTTGAACATGACGCTGTCCTGCGGCAGCAGCGACGGATCGAAGTCCGGCAGCTCCGGCGGGACCAGGGTCGCGATGCGGCCCAGATCCTCGGTGGCCATGCCGATGTGGAAGTCCGCGCCCAGCGGGCCCGCCAGCTCCTCGGCGAAGAAGCGGCCCAGCGGGCGCCCCGTGACGCGCTTGACCAGCGCGCCCAGCAGGTGGCCGTAGTTCATGGCGTGATAGCCGGACGCGGTGCCCGGCTCCCACCACGGCGCTTGCGCCGCAAGGCGATCCGTGGCCGCGTCGGTGTCGTAGATGTCCGACAGCACGATCGGGGCCTCCCAGCTGGAGACGCCCGAGGTGTGCGACAGCAGGTGCCGCATCTCGATATCGGCCTTGCCGTTGGCGGCGAACTCCGGCCAGTAGTGGGCCACCTTCTGGTGCACGTCCAGCTCACCGCGGTCGACCAGCAGCAGCACGCTCAGCGCGACCATGGTCTTGGTGATGGAGAAGGTGTTCACCACGGTGTCGGCGGCCCACGGCGTGGTCTTGTCCGGGTCGGCGTAACCGCCCCAGAGATCCACCACGGTCTCGCCGTCCACGGTCACGCAGACCGAGGCGCCCAGCTCCGCGCCCGACTCCACCTGCTCGGTGAAAGCCGTACGGACAGACTCGAATTCGTCGGCACAGAATCCAGCGACATTGCCCATTCCGACCGCCTCCCCTCTACGCCTCGACCAGTGCGCGACTGCGAACCGGCAGGCTGTTGCCCACCGCCGCCGCGCGGCGCGCACCATCGGTGAGTTCCTTCTTCAGCTCGCGCACGTAGACGTCGAAGTCGATCTGGATCGTGTGCCGCGGCGAGTTGTAGTAGCGCTCGGCGCGCTCGGCCTCGGCCTTGGCCACGGCGGCGTTCATATCGGCCTGCGACGGGAGCCGGTAGTTGCCCGACAGGTACGCCGCGACCAGCTTGGACTGCTGCTCGGCGAAGTTGACCAGAGTCGGCATCGGCTGGGCCAGACCGAGATAGAAGAGATTGTCGACATCGGGCTTGACCATCTGACGCCACAGCGGCAGCTTGTTGGCCGTGTCGGGCACCAGCGCCGGATCGGCGAAGAACGGGAAGCTGATGTGGTAGCCGGTGGCGCACACGACCACATCCACCTCTTCGGTGGAGCCGTCGGCGAAGTGCACGACCTTGCCGTCGAGCTTGGTGATGGCGGGCTTGAAATCGATGTCGCCGCAACCGACCTTGTGCAGGAACTCCTCGCTGGCCGACGGATGCGCCTCGAAGGGCAGGTGATCCGGCTTGGGCAGGCCGTAATCCTCCATGCGGCCGCGGTTCTTGACCACGAAGCGCTGCTTGAGCTTGAGCGCCAGCTTCGGCGGCATCCAGGACGGCACCACCTGGGTGTCACCGACCTTGCCGCCGACATACTTGGGCAGCACCCACACGCCGCGGCGGGCCGAGACCCACAGCTTGTCGGCGATGAACTTCTGCGACAGCTCGCAGGCGACGTCCAGACCCGAATTGCCCATGCCCACCACGACGATTCGCTTGCCGCGCATGTCGATCGGGTCGAAGGGGTCGTTGTAGGAGTGCGAGTGGATCAGGGTGCCGTCGAACTCGCCCGGGTAGTCGGGGGTGCGCGGATCCCAGTGGTGGCCGTTGGCCACGATCAGGGCGTCGTAGGTCTCGACGGTGCCCTGGTCGGTGGTGACCGTCCACAGGCCGTCGGCGGCGCGCTCGGCCGAGGTCACCTTGTGGTTGAACCGGATTCGGTCGCGGAGGCCGAAGTGCTCGACGTAATCCTTGAAGTACTGGTGCAACTGGCTGTGGTGCGGGAAGTCCGGCCACTCGTCGGGCGCCGGGAAGTCCTCGAACTGCAGACGGAACTTCGAGGTGTCGATGTGCAGGCTCTGGTAGCAGGCCGACATCCCGTTCGGGTTCTTGTAGTACCAGTTGCCGCCCACCTCGTCGGAGGCTTCGTAGCAGTCGAAGGGGATGCCGTATTCGGCCATGCGCTTCGCGGCGGTGATGCCCGAGGGGCCCGCGCCGATGATGGCGACCCGGGGTAGCTCGCGGTTCTGTGCGGATTTCGCAGCCAATTCACTCTCCTGATTCGGCGACGGGTCTGAGAGCCCTGCCGGACGTGACGTGCCACACACGCTAACACTCACTAGACAGTGTGTCTAGTGAGTGAACTTGCGTCTATCATTCAAGCGTGACCCGATCCGATGTAGACCACCCCGAAACCCCGCGGCGCACCTCGCTGCGCGACGAACAGAAACGGCTCACCCGCAGCCGGCTCATCGACGCCGCCAAGCAGCTGTTCACCGAGCAGGGCTACGCGCCGGTCCGCGTCGACGACATCGCCGCCGCCGTCGGCTGCAGCCGCGCCACCTTCTACCTGCACTTCACCGGGAAACCGGACGTGCTGCGGGCCATCGCCGAACAGGGCACGCTGCCCAGCGTCCGGAACTTCTACGAGGACCTCGACCACGTGCTCGACACCGGCTCGCGCGAGGAATTCGCGGCGTGGATGCGCCGGGCCATCGACTGGTTCCAGGAATACAAGGACCTGCTCCCCGCCTGGGACGAGGCCACCACCCTCGAACCCGAATTCCGCGAAGTGGCCAAGGAGGGCATCATGGCGCTGCCCAGCGTCATGAGCTCCTACCTGTCGCGCTGGCCCGCCGACCGCCAGGAGGAGGCGCGCCTGCGCGTCGAACTCCTGGTCGCCCAGCTGGAACGCTTCTTCACCCGCTGGGCCATGCAGGGCACCATCGACGTCTCGGCCGACGAGGCCGCCGCCGTTCTCACCGATATCTGGTACCCGGCGCTCCAGACCCCGAAGGACTAATCCGAGACCGGCGTGACGCGGGCGCGATCCAGTTCCCAGAACGCGCGCAGCGCAATGACTTTCCCGTCCGCGTTCACGCGATAGACGGCCACCAGATCCACCTCGACGCTCACCTCGGGGCGGGTACTGCGAATGGTTCCGGTGAAGGCGGCCTCATCGCCGCAGGCGAAGGAATCCGCCCAGGTGAATTCGATGCGGCTGGGCTCGATCGCCATATCCCAGAACGCCGCGATGGCGGCCTGCCCCGAGTGCCCCTCCCCCACCGGGTCGTAGGGCGAAATCCCGACCGGGTCCTCCACGCGGGCGTCGTCGGCGAACAATGCCAGCCATTCGGCCTTGCGCTTACCGCGCACCGCGGCCTGCGAGGCGAGTCCGGCACGGCGAGCGGGATGTTCGGGCGACATCCCGCCATCCTCACCGGGCCGACCACCGGCCGGATCGGCGAATACCGGTGAGCGGGATGAATAG
>NZ_JBHWHH010000245.1:0-8126 GCF_042732555.1 Nocardia sp. NPDC059764 | reverse complement strand
CCCTCCGCCGCAATCCGCTTCCGCACCCGCCTCGGCCCGCCGAGGCGGGAGCGGTCGTTTGCGCGGGTTACGATCGAGGTCGCAGTGATCCAGGGGAGGGGATTGTCGTGACGGGTGTCGGTCCGGCCCGGCCGCCGGAATCGCTCCGGCTCCGGCGGGTTCGCGGATCGCGGTGATCGACTTCGGTTCGTCGGCGTTGACCGTCGCGCTGCTGACGGCGTCGGCGGATGGCTCGGCGCGGGTGGTCGACTCTCGCGACCTCCCACCGGTTTCCGCCGCGGATCTGACGGCGTCGGGCCTGCCGCCGGTGGTGAGCGCCGCCGGTCGATGTCCTGCGCGGCGCCGGTATCACCTCGCCGGCCGACATTCATGCGCTGTATCTCGCGGGATATGCCGCACATAATCCGTTGGTACAGAATGCATTTCGGATGCTATGCCCGGATCGGCGTGTGAAACAGCCAGTGCCGCAGCAAGTTCCGTTTGCGAGTCCGTCGCCGACGAGCCCGGTGGGTCAGCCGAACTCGAGATCGAATCTCCCGCTGATCATCTTCGCGGTCCTGGTGGTCATCGTGGTGGCGGTCGGAGTCGTGGTCGCCACGATCGAGACCGGTTCGGAAGGACGGGGTGGCGGTCGATCCGGGCACCCACCTGGTGTACGTCACGAATGAGCGGTTCCTCGGGTACCAGCTTGACCCGAAGACGGTGAATGTCAATGCGGCAGGCTGGGCGTCATCGGTCTGATCGCCGCCCTGGTGACCCCGGCCCGCGAATCCTGAGCTACCGGCCGCTGGTCCGCCGCTTGGGCGTGGCGTCCGGGGGCCGGGCCCGCGTCCTGGTTCTATGGGGCAATGGCCGAGAAGGTTGTTCTCATCACCGGGACCTCCAGCGGAATCGGACTGGCGGTCGCGGCGGCGGCAGTCCGGGCCGGGTACCGGACGGTCGCGACCCTCCGCAACCTGGACAAGGCGGGCCCGGTGCTCGAAACCGGCGCCGACGTGCGCCGACTCGACGTGACGGACTCGGCCTCGATCACCGAGTGCATCGACGGCGTCGTCGCCGATTACGGCCGCTTGGACGCCCTCGTCAACAATGCCGGCGTCTCGGTGTTCGGCACGATCGAGCATCTCCCGATGTCGGAGATCCGTCGTGCCATGGACGTCAACTACTTCGGCGTCGTCGAGGTCACCAAGGCGGCCATGCCGCACCTGCGCGCCACCAAGGGCCACGTCGTGACGGTGACCAGTGTCGGCGGCGCGGTCGGGCAGCCCTTCAACGAGGCCTACTGTGCCGCGAAGTTCGCCGTCGAGGGCTTCATGCAGAGCCTGGAACCGGTGGCCGCCACGGTCGGCGTCGGCGTCAGCATCATCGAACCCGGCGCGGTGACAACGGAATTCGTCGCCAACGCGCACATCGACCCGGCGGCCGCGATCGCGGAGGCGGGCCCGTACGCCCCCGCCCTCAACGCCTACATGAACCGCACGCGCAGCGCCTACTCCACCGGCCAGACCGCCGACCAGGTGGCCGCCGTGGTCATGTCCGCCCTCACCGCGTACCCGATCGTCTTCCGCTGGCAGACCTCGGACTACGCCCGCTCCTTCGTCGCCTCCAGCCTCTCGGATCTGGACGGCTCCATCGTCGCGGGCATCACTGCCGACTGGCTCCGCTGACTCGGGTCAGCCCGAGGTCAACCTTCCAGCAACAACGTGACCGGACCGTCGTTGACGAGTTCGACGTGCATGTGCGCGCCGAAACGACCGGTGGCGACGGTCGCGCCGAGTTCGCGCAGCGCCGCGGCGAAAACCTCCACCAGCGGCTCGGCGACCGCGCCGGGCGCGGCCTGATTCCAGGACGGCCGCCGCCCCTTGGTGGTGTCGGCGTAGAGGGTGAACTGGCTGATGACCAGCACCGGCGCGCCCAGATCGGCCGCGGACCGCTCGCCGTCGAGGATTCGCAGCCGGAAGAGCTTGTCCGCCAGCGCCTTCGCCGTGGCTTCGGTATCGGTGTGCGTCACCCCCACCAGCGCCACGAGTCCGTGCGGCGCACCGTGCGCGGCGGGATCGATCCGCCCGACCACCTCGCCGTCCACCGTCACCTGCGCCGCGCTCGCTCGTTGCACCAGTATCCGCACGGCAACCATCTTGGCAGATCGACCGTGAATTTCATTGCGCGCCATGGCGAGTTCACGAACGTAGGCTGTGCTGGAACCTTCAGCGGGCAAAGGCGGAGTGGACAGTAGTTAACGATGGCACCTGACAACAGTGAGAAGTACAAGGGCAAGGACCACACGGCTTTTCCGAGCCTGTGGGAGAAGGCTGGTACCGGCAAGCTGGAGTTCGAGCCGGGCGCGGCCGAGAAGGGCGCGAAAGCCGCGGCGAAGCTGATCGAAGAGCTGCTGTACTACCAGGGGATCATCGACGGCAATCTCAAATATGTCGGCAACATCGGCAATCTCGACTCGGGGCGCAAGCTGGCCGCGGCCCTCGGGAAGATGGGCGAGCACTACTCGGACGCGATGACCACCCACGTCGCGATCCTGCGGGACATGATCGAGACGTTCAATGCCGCGGGCCGCGCCTACGTCAATACCGACCACCTGTCCGCGGAAGTGTTGGGCCGCCTGAACACCAAAGCGCCGGACGGTCCCGCCAAGGACCAGTCGAAAGACGTGAAGATCGACATTCCCCACAAGTCATCGCCCTATGCGGGCTCGAACTCCGCCGAGGACAACTACCCGGACAAGCTGAAGAACTGGGTCGGGGACAAGGGCAAGGCCAAGGATCCCGTCTCGGTCACGGCGGAGACCAAGAACTTCATGCAATGGGGAATGCTGTACTCGCTCGGCACCTCGCTGTCCCCGGACCCCTACAACAACGCGTATGAGCTGTACAAGCTGTTGAAGTCGCGCGTCGAGACCTCGCTCAACAACTTCAAGACCGAAGTGCAGGGTCTGCAGGGCGAGTGGCACGGTGAGGGCGCCGCGGGAGCGCAGAGTGCGGTGCAGCGCTATTACGAGGACTTCCAGCCCATGATCGACACTCTCGACTACTCGGCCCAAGTCATGAGGTATGTCAGCCGCTGGATGCTGTGGACCAAACATGTGATGCCGACGATCCCGACACCTCCGGATCCGGATCGCATGGTCGGCGATCAGAGTCTCGAGCACAAGCGCGACCTTTATGAGCAGCACTACGGCCAGGGTCTCGACCACACCGCCGGCGCACTGCCCGGCGTGCCGTCGCCTCGAACGGTTGCGGGGCCCTGGCCGGTCGTCAACCCGCCGGTGGACAAACCGGGGGATAAGCCTGGGGACAAGCCCGGCGATGAACCTGGGGACAAACCGGGCGACAAGCCCGGCGATCACCAGGGCGGCGGCAATCAGGGCGGCGGCAATCAAGGTGGTGGCAACCACGGCGGCGGCGCTAACCAGGGTGGCGGCGCTAACCAGGGTGGCGGGAACGGCAACCACGACAAGAAGAACGACCAGCACAACAAGAACGACCAGCACAACAAGAACGACAAGCACGATCAGAACGGCAACAATAACCAGCAGAAGCCGAACCAGCAGAAGCCGAACCAGCAGAACCCGAACCAGCAGAACCCGAACGAGTCCAACCCCAACGGTTCGAATCCGAACGGTTCCGGTGGCAATGGCGGCAACCCCAACACGAATACGCCGCAGGGCACTTCGCCGAACGGCTCGGGCAACTCCGACACGTCGCAGCTGACCAGTGCACTGACCCAGCTGGCTTCGGGCATGACCCAGGGCATGTCGACGCTCTCGCAGCAGCTGCCGCAATTGCTCCAGCAGTTGCAGGCCGCTGTGCACTCGAGCGACATGTCCACGCTGGCGAATCTGCTGGGTGTGCCGGAGGACAAGGTGACCTCCGCGTTCGCGGCGATCGAGAAGGACCCGGCGAAGCTGTCGCAGCTGTCGCACCTGCTCGGCCTGACCCCGGACACGCCTGCCGCGCCCGCCGCCCCCGCGGCCGGGCTGCCCGGCGACACCGCTCGGATGGGCAGTGCCGCCGCGTCTCCGATGGTGGGTCACGCGATGGCGGATCCGTTCGGGGGCCTGACCAATCTGTTCGGCCCGCGGGCCGGTGTCGACAGCGGTTTCGTGATGCCGGAGGCCGGCGTGGCGGCGGGGTCCGCCGAGGGTGCGGTGGCCACGTCCGCGTCCGCCGCCGGTGCCGACCCGGTGCGCGAGGTGGTGGACTTCTTCCGTGAGATCGCGCACGCGCCGGCCGCTGAGGGGGCCGCGGTGGTCGAGCCATGACCTGGCAGTTCACCGACCTCGAGTTCAAGGTGCTGTGTAATCGGTATCGGGAGGGTTCGACGCCCGCGCCGTTCGTGTACACCTGCCGGACAAGTGATGCCGACGAATATCGCCGGCAGCTGTGGGCAGCGGAGGACGAGCTCGATCAACGACTCGACTCGACCTTCCGGCCGGTGTTCGAAGCGGTCGCCAACCCCGAGGTGATGGTGGTGGTTTACGGCTGGAACGATGCGGACCTCGACAACCCGGAGGCGTATGTGCGGGTGCATGGTGTCCGGCGTGGTCGCCGCGCCTGTGTGCTCGTGCAGCAGCCCGGTGAGTCGCTCGAGCACAGTACCGGTGTCACGCTGATCGAGTGTGAGCCGGAAGAGTTGGCGCAACTGTTGGTGGCGCAGCTTCCGGAGGTGCCGGGCGGCCGGTCGCCCGCGATCCCGATCGTGGACGAGCCGGTGGTCGTGGATCCCTATGAGGCGCCACGTGCTTCGGCCTTCGACAGCTTCGAGGAATCCGTCGAGACGCCCGGCCTGCGGTTTCTGTCCAGCCCGACCGATCAGGCCGGGCGGATGCAAATCCTGCAAGCGCGGTCGAAGTACGGTCCGCGAGGTGTCGCCATGTCGCGGCTGGAGTGGCGGGACCTGCCCGGCGACGGCCGCTATGTGATCGATCATGACCAGGAGTCGAAGTTCGCGATCGGCATGGACGGCCGAAAGCTCGCGGGTTACATCGATATCAGCATCGCGCGGATTCTCGAGCATATGGAATCCCGCGGTGAACAGGACGAATTCGTGTGATTCGGGTCGGGTCGCGGCGGTTCCGCACCGCCGCGCCCCCGCTGGAATCGGCACTCGCCGTTCAGCTTCCGGCTACTACCTGGTTGCCAACGCCTGACAGGGTTTCCTCCCATGAGCGGTCGGCTGGAAGCTTACGAGGATCTGTTGACCAAGGCGGCTGGTCGGACGGACAAGGTGCGCGACGGCATCGAAAAGGTCGTGAGCACACTGACTTCCGCGGCCGACGGGCGGGGAACGCCCTGGGGGAACGACACGCTCGGCGGCAACTTCGCCAATGGTGAGCAGGGATATCTCGCCAGCCGCAAGAACATCATCGAGGGCGCGGGCAATATGGCCGGGACCTTCGGCAACTTCTCGGACGGCCAGCTGAAGGCCGCCGCGGAGCTGAAGAAGATGGATCACGGCAACGGCGACGGGTTCGAGTGACCGATCATGGTGAATGAACGGGCCAAGGCCGACTTCTCGGATATTCTCGACGACTTCCGTGATCAGATGCGCACCATCACCCGGTTGCAGCAGCAGCGGGCGGCGATCACCGCGTCCGCGAGTGTGCGTGGTAAGCGGGTGACGGTCACCGTGAACGCCGACGGCACGGTGATCGAGACCAAATTCGCGTCGGACATCGACGATCTCGACTATCAGGAGATCGCCAAGGCGGTGACCGAGGCCGCGCAGCAAGCGTCCGCGGAGGTGGCGCGGCGCAGCCGGGAGATCATGGCCCCGGTGTCGCAGACCCGCAATCGGCTGCCGAGGCTGTCGGAGCTGGTGCCGGACATGCCGGATCTGTCGGAGGCACTGCGGATTCCGGAGCCGCCGGTGGTGTCGACCGCGCCGCCCAAGGCGCCGGAACGTCGGGCCGCGGAGCCGGGTTCGGATGACGCGGGGCGAAATCGTGGTGGGGCCACCGATTCCGGATGGTGACACCGCCTGCACCGGTGGGTTAGCGGCGTATGACCCTCCACCTGCCTTCGGAACTCGAATGGCTCGGCTACCTCGTGGGCGTGGAATGGCCCGAGGGCGACGAGGACCAGATGTGGGCGCTGGCCGAGGACTGGCGCAATGCCGCCGCCGGGCTGCGCGACCAGATCTCGTCCATCACCGATGCCAAGTCCGCGACCCTGGCCGCCTATGTGAACGGCGACGGTCGCGACGAGATGGCCCAGCTGTTCGACAAGCTGGCCGCACCGGCGAGTGGCGATGGCAAGGGCGATTCGATCCTGGATCTGGCCAAGCATTTCGAGCAGCTGGGTGATTCGGTCGAGGAGACCGGCACCGAGATCCAGTACACGAAGTTGATGTTCTACTCGTCGATCGCGATGGCGCTCGGCGAGATCATCGCCGCGTGGGGTTGGCCGCCGACCGCTCCGGCGGTGGAGGCGATGGTCATCGCGTTCACGCGTGTCGCGGTGCGGATGATCGGCCGCGCGGCGCTCGACCGCATCCTCGCCATCGCGGCCCGGATGGGCATCACCGCGGTCGTGAAGTTCGCGATGCGCCACATCGTGATGAACACGCTGCTCGGCACGCTGCAGGACTACGGGATTCAGCAGTATCAGGTCGAGACCGGGCACCGGAAGAACGTCAACTGGACCCAGGTCGGCGTGACATCGATCAGTTCCGCCATCGGCGGCGCGGTCGCGGGCCCGATCGGCGGAGCGATCGGCAACTCGCTCGGCCAGCGTGGGGTGAACCGCTATCTGACGGGCCTGGTTACCGGCACCACCGCCGGATTGGTGGGCGGCGGCGCGGGTTTCGTCGGCGCGACGGCCGCGCAGTTCGGCTTCGATGTGGCGCAGCACGGCTGGGACCAGGCCGTCGAGAACGTGAAGAACACCCACTTCGACCCCCGCATGCTCACCGGCGGCATGTTCCAGGGCGGGTTGTCTGGTGTGAACCACACTGGGGCGCATACGGTTTGGGAACCGAAGGTCACCCGCATGCACGCGGGGATCACTCCCGGTGACCTCACCCTCGTGGGTTCGCGCCCGGACACTCCGGGCGTCAACGGCACCGGCGGAGGCCACGACCCGGGAACCAACGGCTCCAACGGGTCCAACGGGTCTGACGGCACCGACGGTTCTCGCGCACAGGGCGGCGGCCCCGGTTCCGACGGCACCCGCGTTCATCCGGCGTCGGTCGACGGCGGCGAACCGACCGGCGACGCCGGCGCCCGTCCGACCGGCGACGGCAGCACCGCGCACCCCGACGCCAACGGCCAGAACGGCGGCGTCACCACCGATTCCCGCACCGCCGATCGCAACACCCCCACCGACCAGGGCGGCGCCACCCAGACCGGCCCGTCGAACACCTCCGAATCGGCCCCGCAAACCCACGTCGGCACCGACACGAACGGCGCGGGCGGCGCGCCGGTCAGCCACCCGCAGGCGAGCGCACCCGAATCCTCGGCCCCGGTGCAGAGCGGCATCCAGGGCGGCGGAATCCACGACACAACCTCCGCTGCAACGACTTCCAACGGCGGTGCAAACGGCGGAAGCTCGACCACCCCTGCGTCCTCGACGTCGGGCGGGTCATCCAGCGCAGGTGGCTCGTCCAACGTCGGTGGCTCCTCGAACGTCGGTGGCTCGTCGAACACCGGTGGGTCGTCGAACGCTGGTGGTTCGTCGAATAGTGGTGGAGCCCCGGCGAATACCGGTGGCGGCTCGTCGAATTCCGGGGGAGCCACCGCGAATACGGGTGGCGGTTCTTCCACCGCGGGCGGCAGTTCGTCGCCCGGAGCCAACGGACCTGCTACCCACGCGGCGTCCGCCCCGGGCGGCAGCTCGCCCGCTTCCGACACGTCCGCACGCGCGGGATCGACCGCCGGACCGGCAGATCCGTCCGCCACCGGCGCCCGTGCCGGTGCCCCCTCCGCAACGCCAGCCGGAGCGACTGCGGGCGCGGGGGCCTCGTCTCCCGCCGGTGCGACCGCCGCGAGCGGCTCACCGTCGTCCTCGCCCGTCGCCGCCTCCTCCGGCGGCAACGCCGCCCCGGGCTCGACCACCCAGCACGCCGGCGGCGCACAGCAATCCGCCGCCGCCACACCGGACCAGCGCGCAGCC
>NZ_JBHWHH010000244.1:0-8248 GCF_042732555.1 Nocardia sp. NPDC059764 | reverse complement strand
GCTACGGGCCGTGAACCACTCGGTTCGCGGCCCGTAGCCGCGCGTTATGGGGGCGGTTAGGGGAAAAACGCGACCGCCCATGCGTCACCTCGGCGACACTCCCATTACTCTCTACGGGGTGGCGATATCCAAGGTCGAGCGGTTGATGAATCTGGTTATCGCGCTGCTGTCCACCCGGCAGTTCCTGACCGCGGAGCGGATCCGGGAGTCGGTCGCCGGGTACGAGGAGTCCGCGAGCGACGAGGCCTTCAGCCGGATGTTCGAGCGCGACAAGAACGAGCTGCGCGATCTGGGCATACCCCTCGAGATCGGACCGGTGAGCCGGTTGTCGAGTGTCGAGGGCTACCGCATCAACCGCGATGCCTATGAGCTCCCGGACATCGATCTGACCAGCGAGGAATCGGCCGCGGTCGCGGTGGCCGTGCAATTGTGGGAGTCGCCGGAGCTGGCGGCGGCCGCCGAGGGCGGTCTGCTCAAGCTGCGCGCGGCCGGTATTCACGTGGAGCCCGACGCCGGGGTGTCGGCGGTGCCCGCGGTGCCGGCCCGGACGCGCGGCTCGGAGCCGGTGCTCGGCAAGCTGCTCGCCGCGATCGATGCCGGACGGTCGGTGCGGTTCAAACACCGGCAGTCGCACGGGGATCCGGTCGAACGCGATGTCCAGCCCTGGGGTGTGGTGACCCACCACGGCCGCTGGTACCTGGTCGCGCACGACAATGTGCGCGCCGCGCAGCGGGTGTTCCGCATCTCCCGCATCGACGAGGACGTCATCGAGTACGGCCCGGCCAATGCCGTGCACAAGCCCGAGGACCTGGACCTGCGGGCCGTGGTCGCCGAGGTCACCGCGCAGTCGCCGATCACCGGATCGGCCACGGTGTGGGTTGCCCAGGGCCGCGGCCAGGAGATCCGCCGCCTCGGACCGGTCCTGGAGGACCGGGTGCTGGGCGGGCGGCCCGGCTCGATCGTGGAGGTGCCGATCCGGTCCCGCGACTGGCTGGCCCGGCTCATCACCGGACTCGGCGCGGACGCGCTGGTGCTCGCGCCGGAGGACCTGCGCGACAACGTGATCGCGCGCTTGAAGTCGGTGCTGGAGCGGACGGAGGTGACGGCGTGAGTGCGGACGCGTCGCGGAAACGCCGGGGAGACAGCGTGATCGACACTGCCCGCAAGGGTGACGGCGCCCGGGCGTCGGAGGGCGCCAAGGACCGGCGGGGCAGCGCGGCGGCGAGCAGCCGCCTGTCGACCCGGCTGGCCCGGCTGCTCAATATGATTCCGTACTTCCAGGCCAACCCGGGCATCGGTGCGGCGGAGGCGGCGGCCGAACTCGGCGTCACCACCAAGCAGCTGATGACCGACCTGAACCAGCTGTGGATGTGCGGCCTGCCCGGTTACGGGCCCGGTGACCTGATCGACCTGTCGTTCTCCGAGGAGAGCATCGAGGTCACCTTCAGCGCGGGCATCGACCGTCCGCTGCGGCTGACCTCGCTGGAGGCGACCGCGTTGCTGGTGGCGCTGCGCTCGATCGCGGATCTGCCCGGCATGGTGGATCCGAGCGCCGCGCACGCCGCCACCGCGAAGATCGAATCGGCCATCTCCGGACGGGAATTCGCGGGCCCGGAGCTACCCGCACCGGTCGAAGCGCCCGCCGTGGCGACCGTCCGGTCCGCCGTCGAGCACGACCACGCGCTGCGCCTGGTCTACTACTCGGCCAGCCGTGATGTGGTGTCCGAGCGCGTCGTGGACCCGATCCGAATCGTGCTGGTGGACAACAACAGCTACCTGCAGGCGTGGTGCCGGCAAGCCGAGGGCGTGCGCCTGTTCCGCCTCGACCGGATCGAGGAGGCCACCGAGCTCGACGAGCCCGCGCGCCCGCCCGCCGAGGCCGCCCTCGACGAGTCCGCGGCGCTGGACCTGTTCGTCGACGATCCCGCGGTCCCGCTGGCGCGCTTGCTGATTCGCCCCGACTACGCGTGGGTGCTCGAGCAGTACCCGATGCACAAGGTCACCACCCACCCCGACGGCAGCCTCGAGGCCACCATGCGCTTCGCCACCCTGGACTGGATGGCGCGGCTGCTGCTCGGCTTCGGCGCGGGCGTCACCGTCCTCGGTCCCGCCGAACTGGTGACCGCGGTGCGCGAGCGGTCCAGTTCGGCGCTGGCCGCCTACGCCGGACTCGACGACACCGGGCTCGGGAATCTCGCCGGGCTCGAGGAGGTCGGTCCCGCTTGAGTTTCCGGGTGACGGTGCTCGGCGCGGGCAGCATCGGGTGTTATGTGGGTGGGCGGCTCGCCGCGGCGGGCGCGGAGGTGACCTTCGTGGGCCGCCCGCGCATCCTCGACGAGCTGAACACGCACGGCCTGCGGCTCACCGACCTCGACGGCAAGAACGTCACCGTCGAACCGACCGCGTTCCGGACGGCCACCGAGCCCACCGGCGAGGCCGATCTGGTGCTGATCACCGTCAAGTCCGCGGGCACCGCCACCGCCGCCGCCGAACTGGCCGGGGTGCTCGCGCCCGGCACCGTGGTGCTCAGCCTGCAGAACGGCATCGGCAACGACGCGGTCATCCGCGAGATCCTGCCCACCTGCGTAGTGCTGCCCGGCATGGTGATGTTCAACGTGGTCCACCGTGGCGAGGGCCGCTTCCACCGCGGCACCGCCGGCACCGTCGATATCGCCGACGATCCGGTGCTGACCCGATTCACCGGCGTCTTCGCCCGCTCGGGTCTGGGCTTCAAACGCCACGCCGACCTGCTGTCCATTCAGTGGGCCAAGCTGCTGCTCAACCTGAACAACCCGATCAACGCGCTGTCGGGTCGTCCGCTGCGTGAGGAGCTCGGGTCCCGCGACTACCGGCGCTGCCTGGCCCTGGCCCAGCGCGAGGCGCTGGCCGCCATGGCCGCCGCTCGGATCCGCCCGGCCCGGCTCACCCCGATGCCGCCCGAGCTGATGGCGCGGCTGCTGACCGCCCCCGACGGCGTCTTCCGCCGGGTTGCCGGACGTGTGCTGGCCATCGATCCGGTGGCCCGCTCGTCCATGGCCGACGACCTGGCCGCCGGGCGCGCCACCGAAATCCCTTGGCTGTGCGGAGAAATCGTCAGCCTCGGTGCCATGGTAGGAATACCCACGCCGGTGAACCAGAAGCTGATAGAACTCGTGACAGCCGCGGAGAACGGCGACCGGCGCACCTGGTCGGGAGCGGAATTGCTGGCACAACTCGAGGACGCCGTGTGTGACGACGCGGCGAACGAGGGTTGACAACGAGGTTCGCGGTATGCGGGTCCGGTAGCATCGGACTCACCAAGTCTTTGGAGGTAATGGAATGACAGGCGCCATCAGCCCGTGGCACTTGCTGATCGTTGTGCTGATCTTCTTGCTGTTCTTCGGCTCGAAGCGCATGCCGGACGCGGCCCGCAGCCTGGGTCGCTCGATGCGCATCTTCAAGACCGAGGTCAGCCAGATGCAGAACGAGGGCAAAACGGGCGAGGCCGCTCCCGAGGCCCAGGCCCAGCCGGTGCAGCCGCCGGCGCAGCTGCCGCCCGCCCAGCCGGTGCAGCAGCCCGCGGCACAGCCGAACGACCAGCAGAAGGCCTGAATCGGCCACCATCCGGGATGAGCGTGAGCCCATCCCGGATGCGGTGTTGTCCGGGTCCGGGGGCGCACCCGCGCCCACGTCTTCTGTGGCCGTAAGGCGGAGGCAGTCACACTCACATGCGTATTCGCATCCCGTTCGATCCCCGGCGCAGCAAGCGCCGTACGAACCCCGACGGCACCATGTCCCTCGTGGAGCACCTCTCGGAGCTCCGCAAACGCCTGCTCATCGCACTGGCGTGGGTCGCCATCGGCACCCTGTTCGGGTTCTTCTGGTACTCGCACACCCTGTTCGGGATCGAGAGCCTCGGTGAGATCCTGCGCGGCCCCTACTGTGCGCTCCCGGCCTCCTCGCGGGCCAATCTCAGCTCCGACGGCGCCTGCCGACTGCTGGCGACCGCGCCGTTCGAGCAGTTCACGCTGCGACTGAAGGTCGGCACCACCGCCGGCGTGGTGGTGGCCAGCCCCTTCTGGCTGTACCAGCTGTGGGCGTTCATCACCCCGGGCCTGTACGCCAAGGAACGCAAGTACGCGATCGCGTTCGTGGCGGCGGGCGCGTCGCTGTTCATCGCGGGCGCGGTGCTGGCCTACTGGGTGGTCGCGCACGCGCTGAGCTTCCTGATGACCATCGGCAACAATGTCCAGATCACGGCGTTGTCGGGTTCGCAGTACTTCAGCTTCATCATCAAGCTGCTGGTGATCTTCGGCGTCAGCTTCGAAACGCCTTTGCTCATCGTGGGTTTGAACTTCCTCGGGGTGCTCACCTACGAGCGGCTCACCAAGTGGCGGCGCGGGCTGATCTTCGGATTGTTCGTGTTCGCGGCCATCGTGACCCCGCAGGACCCGATCTCCATGCTGGCGCTGGCGTTCGCGCTGACCCTGCTGTTCGAGATCGCGGTGCAGGTCGCGCGGATCAACGACAAGCGCAAGGCCCGCAACGCGCAGGCCTGGGACAAGCTCGCCGACGACGAGGCCTCCCCGCTCGATACCGCGCCCGGCGGCGTGGACGCCGCGACCCCGGTGCCCGGCGCCGAGCCGGTGAGCGCCACACCGGTGGAGAAAACCACGGGAGTCGTGTCGGATTACTCCGATACCCTCTGACGCGTGACATCAAGGTCGCTCACTGGCGAACTGGCGGCATTCACCGCCGAACTGAAATTCGAGCTCGATCCGTTCCAGCGGCAGTCGTGTGCGGCGCTCGAGGGCGGGCACAGTGTGCTCGTCTGCGCGCCCACCGGCGCCGGCAAGACGGTGGTCGGCGAGTTCGCGGTACACCTGGCCCTGGCCTCGGGCGGCAAATGCTTCTACACGACGCCCATCAAGGCGCTGTCGAATCAGAAGTTCGCCGACCTCACCGCCCGCTACGGGCGCGACGAGGTCGGTTTGCTGACCGGTGACCAGTCCATCAATCCGAACGCCTCGGTGGTGGTGATGACCACCGAGGTGCTGCGCAACATGCTCTACGCGGGATCGGATGCGCTGCGCGGGCTTTCGTACGTCGTCATGGACGAGGTGCACTACCTGGCCGACCGTTTCCGCGGCGCGGTGTGGGAAGAGGTCATCCTGCACCTGCCGCCCGAGGTGCGCCTGGTCAGCCTGTCCGCCACGGTCTCCAACGCCGAGGAGTTCGGCGCCTGGATGGAGACCGTGCGCGGCGACACCGCGGTCATCGTCGACGAGACCCGGCCGGTGCCGCTGTGGCAGCACGTCATGGTCGGCAAGCGCATGTTCGACCTGTTCGACCCCAAGTCCAGCGACGCCAAGGTGGTCGTGGACCAGGATCTGCAGCGCTACATCAAGCACCGCGAAGCCGTTGACCGGATGGACAATTGGGGCGTGCCCGGTCGCGGTCGCGGCGGGCCGCGGCGCTCCTTCCGGCCCATGCCGCGCCCCGAGGTGATCTCCCGGCTCGACGACGAGGGGCTGCTGCCCGCCATCACCTTCATCTTCAGCCGCGCGGGATGCGATGGGGCACTGGCCCAGTGCGTGCGCTCGCGCCTGGACCTCTCCCGCGAGGACGATCGCGCGGTGATCGACGAGATCATCGAGAAGCACACCGGGGACCTGCCCAAGAGCGACCTCGAGGTGCTCGGCTACTGGGAGTGGCGCGAGGCGCTGCACCGCGGGTTCGCCGCGCACCACGCGGGCATGCTGCCCGCCTTCCGGCACACCGTCGAGGACCTGTTCGTGCGCGGACTGGTGCGCGCGGTGTTCGCCACGGAGACACTGGCACTGGGCATCAACATGCCCGCGCGCACGGTGGTGCTGGAACGCCTGGTCAAGTTCAACGGTGAGAGCCACGCCGAACTGACGCCCGGGGAGTACACGCAGCTCACCGGGCGCGCCGGGCGGCGCGGCATCGACGTCGAGGGTCACGCGGTGGTGCTGTGGCAGCCCGAGGTCGACACCAGCGCGGTCGCGGGTCTGGCCTCGACGCGCACCTATCCGCTGCGGTCGTCGTTCCGGCCGGGCTACAACATGTCGATCAATCTGGTCGATCGCATGGGCGCGGTGGAATCGCGTGCGCTGCTGGAGCGTTCCTTCGCCCAGTTCCAGGCGGACCGGTCGGTCGTGGGCCTGGTGCGGGGCATCGAACGCAACGAGGCGCAGCTGCGCAAGCTGCGCTCGCAGGTCGGGGACGAGAGCGTCTTCGAGTACATCCAGCTGCGCGAGCGCATCCGCGACCGGGAACGGAACCTGGAACGGCAGGGCCGCACCGACCGGCGGCAGGCCGCGGTGTCGTCGCTGACCGCGCTGCGGCGCGGCGACGTGGTGGCGATTCCGTCGGGCCGCCGGCAGGGGCTGGCGGTGATCCTGGAACCCGATGCGACACCGGGTGATCCGCGTCCGCTGGTGCTCACCGAGGACAAGTGGGCCGGTCGCGTCTCGGCCGCCGACTTCCCGACCCCGGCCGAATCGCTGGGCCGGCTGCGGCTGCCCAAGCACGTGGACCACCGCACCGCGCGAGTCCGCCGCGATCTGGCCTCGGCGCTGCGCAGCACCGGCATCACCGTGCCGCGCCGCCCCCGCACCGCCGGCAAGTCCAAAGCCGCCGACGACCGCGACCTGCAGACCCTGCGGCGGGCGCTGCGCAACCATCCGGCACACTCGCGGCCGGATCGAGAGCAGTTGGCGCGCATCGGGGAACGCTACAACCGCCTCGAACGCGAGACCGAGCACCTGCGCCAGCAGGTGGCGGCCACCACCAACTCCCTCGCGCGCACCTTCGACCGCATCCTCGGGTTGCTCGAGGAACGCGGCTACGTCGAGAACGGCGAGGTCACCCAGGACGGGCGGCGGCTGGCCCGGATCTACGCCGAGGCGGATCTGGTTGTCGCGGAAAGCCTTCGGCAGGGGCTGTGGCGCGGGCTCGGCCCGGCCGAGCTGGCCGCGGTGGTGTCGATCCTGGTGTACGAGTCCCGGCAGGAGGGCGGCTACCTGGGGGCGTCCGGGCCCACCGCGCCCATCCGGCGGGCCGTGGACGCCACCATCGAAGTGTGGTCGCAGCTGCGCTCCGACGAGTCGCGGCACCGGCTGCAGCCCACTCGGGAACCCGACCTCGGTTTCGTCACGGGCGTCTACACCTGGGCGCGCGGCGACGACCTCGCCGACGCCCTGCTCGCCAGCGGGGATCGCGGAAACCCGCTCTCCGCGGGCGATTTCGTGCGCTGGTGCCGCCAGGTCATCGACCTGCTCGACCAGATTCACAGCACCGCCGACGACGTCGAGGTGGCGGCCACGGCCAGCAAGGCGGTGCGCGCCATCCGCCGGGGTGTCGTAGCCGTGGACGCGGCGTAGTAGATACGACTGTGCTTTGATTCTTGGATGTACCGACCGCAGCGGGAGCATGCGCGTGTTCCCGCTCGGGGGGCTAGCGTGAGTACAACGGATTGCTATTGGAGGCAAGCAGATGAGCGGCCCGTACGGACCGAATGACGCCCCGGCGGGGGGCAACAACGATCCGACCCTGCAGTGGAGCGGACAGCAGCCCGCGCCCGGCGCCGGACCGACTCAGCAGTGGGGCGGTCAGCAGCCCGCCCAGCCGACCGCGCAGTGGGGCGATCCGTCGCAGCAGCAGCCCGGCCAGCAGCCGTGGGGCCAGTCCCAGCCGCAGCAGCCCGCCCAGCCCTGGGGGCAGTCGCAGCCGCAGCAGCCGGCCCAGCAGTGGGGGCAGAGCCAGCCGCAGTGGCAGCAGCAGCCGCAGGGTGATCAGCAGTGGGGGCAGTCGCAGCCCCAGTGGCCGCAGCAGGGTCAGCCCGGCCAGCAGGACTGGAACCAGCAGGCCGGGCAGCAGTGGCCGCAGCCCGGTCAGCAGGCGCCCGGGGGCAAGAAGAAGACCGGTGTGATCATCGGCGTGGTGGCCGCGGTCGTCGTGGTGCTGGCCGCGGTCGGCGGCGGGCTGGCCTGGCTGCTGAGCAAGGACCAGCTCGACAACAGCGCCGTGCAGTCCGGGGTGCAGAAGGTCCTCAAGGACACCTACGGCATCGACGACGTGCAGGACGTGAAGTGCCCGTCGGGGCAGAAGGTCGAGGTCGACAAGACCTTCGACTGCACGCTCAAGGTGGGTGGCGAGAGCAAGAAGGTCACCATCAAGATCACCAAGGATGACGGCACCTACGAGGTAGGCCGCCCGAACTGATTTTCGGGGCAAAGCTGTTGGG
>NZ_JBHWHH010000243.1:0-8275 GCF_042732555.1 Nocardia sp. NPDC059764 | reverse complement strand
GGTCAGGGTCGAGTCGGGTTACGCGGCACCAAAGTTCGACTTGTCGGCCTCGTGCTCGCCGTCGGCGTCGTCCAACTCGTCGATATCGTCCAACTCGTCGATGAGATCATCATCGAGGTCTAGCTCTTCGACATCGGTGGCCGCGCCGCCCGCGTAGGCGAACTCCGCCAGCTGGCCGGCGAGGCTGTTCGGGACGCGGGCGCGGACCCGGGTGCCGGTTTCCTCATGGTCGGCGCTGAGGATCTTGCCGTCCGCGTGGATGCGGGCGAGCAGGTCGCCGCGGGTGTAGGGCAGCAGGACGCTGACCTCGACATCCAGGCCGCCGAGGATCTGGCCGAGGCGATCGCGGAGCTGGTCGATGCCCTCGCCGGTGCGGGCCGAGACGAAGGCCGCGTCGGGGAGCCAGCCGCGTAGCTGGGTCAGTTCCAGGGGGTCCAGGGCGTCGATCTTGTTGACCACCAGGAACTCCGGCGGCGCGGGAGTCTTGGTTTCGCGCAAGACATCGGTGATGACCTCGCGCACGGCCTTGATCTGCTGATCCGGCAGCGCGTCGGAGCCGTCGACCACGTGCAGCAGCAGATCCGCGCCGGTCACCTCTTCCAGGGTGGACCGGAACGCCTCGACCAGCTGGGTGGGCAGGTGGCGGACGAAACCGACGGTGTCGGTGAACACGACCTCGCGGCCGTCCTCCAGCGCGGCGCGGCGGGTGGTCGGATCCAGGGTGGCGAACAGGGCGTCCTGCACCAGGATTCCGGCATCGGTCAACGCGTTCATCAGCGACGACTTGCCCGCATTGGTGTAGCCGACGATCGCGACCTGCGGGATGCCGCTGGACGAGCGCTTGGCGCGCTTGGTGTCGCGGGCGGTCTTCATCTCGCGGATCTCGCGGCGCAGCTTGGCCATTCGCTCGCGAATCCGGCGACGGTCGGTCTCGATCTTGGTCTCACCGGGACCACGCAGACCCACACCGCCATTGCTGCCCGCACGACCACCGGCCTGCCGGGACATGGACTCACCCCAACCGCGCAGACGCGGCAGCATGTATTCCATCTGGGCCAGCGACACCTGCGCCTTGCCCTCCCGCGAGGTGGCGTGCTGGGCGAAGATGTCCAGGATCAGCGCGGTGCGGTCGATGACCTTCACCTTGACGATCTTCTCCAGCGCGGTCAGCTGCGCGGGCGAGAGCTCACCGTCACAGACGACGGTGTCGGCGCCGTGCTCGAGCACCATGCCGCGAAGCTCGTCGGCCTTGCCCGAGCCGATGTAGGTGGACTTGTCCGGCTTGTCGCGGCGCTGGATCAGCGCGTCGAGCACCTCCGAACCCGCGGTCTCCGCGAGCGCGGCCAGCTCGGCCATGCTCGCGTCGGCCTGCGCGGCCGTGCCCTCGGTCCAGACACCGACCAGAACGACCCGCTCCAGTCGCAGCTGCCGGTACTCGACCTCGGTGACGTCCTCGAGTTCGGTGGACAGACCCGCGACGCGACGCAGCGCGGCGCGCTCCTCGAGCTGCTGTTCGCCGACGGTCAGCGCGGCCGACCAGCCATTGCGGCCGGTCTCGGGCGCGTCGTTGGTCTCCTCGTCGAGGTCCTCGGCGGGAGTGAACTCATACGTTTCTGGCTTACTCATACACCTCCATAGTCCCACGTCCCAACAAACGACCGCACTCGGTTATTTCGGGGCGACCACCATGCGACACCCGCGTCACCGCTCACGACCTGGTCACGAACCGCTCCCCCGCGCGCACGATCACATCGTCGAGCACCTCGCGGGACCGCAGCAGGTCCGCGATCGTCCGGTCGATGCGATCGCGTTCGGAACGCAACTCGTCCACCAGCTCGGGGGTGGCGCGCTCGTTCGCGCCGCCGTCGACGTCCCGCATGCACGGGAGGATCTCGAAGATCTTCTTGCTGTTGAGGCCGGCCGCGAAAAGCTCCTGGATGTGGATCACCCGATCGACCGCGAGCTCCGGGTAATCGCGTTGCCCGCCGGGCGTGCGGTCGGCGACCAGCAGACCCTGCTCCTCGTAGTAGCGCAGCGACCGATCGCTCACGCCGGTACGTGTTGCCAGCTCACCGATTCGCATGCGGCACTCCGGAATCCAAGGCTTGCACCTCACATTGATGTCAGGTTTTACCTTACCGGCATGACGAACACAGACCTCTTCACCACCGGCCGCGTCGGCGCACTCGAACTCCCCAACCGCCTCGTGATGGCCCCGATGACCCGCAATCGCGCGGCCGCCGACGGCACCCCGACCGAGCTCATGGCCACCTACTACACCCAGCGCGCGACCGCCGGACTGATCATCGCCGAGGCCGCCACCCCCAACCAGGTCGGACTGACCTACCCGAATATCCCGGCCATCTACACCGATTCGCACATCGCGGGCTGGCGGCGGGTCACCGGCTCGGTGCGGGCCGCGGGCGGGCGCATGGTGCTGCAACTCCAGCACGGCGGCCGCGTCGGGCACCCGGACAACAGCGGGCTGACTCCCGTCGCGCCGTCCGCCATCGCACTGCCCGACACCGTGCACACCCGCACTGGGCACCGGGACGCGGTCACCCCGCGCGAACTCACCGTCGCCGAAATCCAGGACACTGTCGCCGATTTCGTCACCGCCGCCCGCAATGCGATCGCGGCCGGATTCGAGGGCGTCGAAATCCACAGCGCCAACGGCTATCTGCTGCACCAGTTCCTGTCCGACAACACCAACCAGCGCACCGACGCCTACGGGGGTTCGATCGCCAATCGGATCCGGTTCACCGTCGAGGTGGTGGACGCGGTGATCGCGGCCATCGGAGCCGAGCGGGTCGGGGTGCGGATCGCCCCCGGGGTGAACGTCAACGGCATCGCCGAGACCGACACCGACGAGCTGTACCCGGCGCTCGTGTCCGCGCTCGCGCAGCGGCGGCCCGCCTACCTGCACGTGGTCTTCGCCGACCCGGAAAGCGGCCTGTTCCACCGTATCCGGAGCCTGTGGCCGACCACCCTGATCGCGAACCCGAACCTCGGCTGGGGCGTCCCGCTACCCGCCGACGGCGGAGCCGCCGCGGCCGAGGCGCTCCTCGGCGCGGGTGCGGACCTGGTCTCGCTGGGTCGTTCGTTCCTGGCCAATCCGGACCTGGTGGAACGCCTGCGGATCGGCGCGCCGCTCAACACCGTCCGCGACGCGCACCTGATGTACGTCGGCGGCGCGACCGGCTACACCGACTACCCGGTGCTCGACATGGTCGCCGCGTGAGCGAAGGCTCAGGCGTCCTGCCACCACTTGGCCGCGATGCGGCCCGTCGCGACCAGTTCCGACGGGCCGCGCAGCCACGCCGAACCGTGTTCGATGCCGACGGTCACCACGCCGCCGGGGATGCGGACCTTCACATGCCCGGTGTCGGAGGCGAGGTCGAAACCGTCGCGGGCCAGGGCGGCGGCCGCAGCCGCCACGGTTCCGGTGCCACAGGATCGGGTCTCGCCCACACCGCGCTCGTACACGCGCATGTTCACACCCCGCTCACCGTCGGAGCCGACATTCAACGGGGTCAGGATCTCGACGTTCACACCGTGCGGGAACAGCGTGTGATCGAAGCCGGGGGCCTGCTCGAGGTCGAGGTCGGCGAGCAGTGCCGGGGTCAGGTCCGGATCCACGCAGGCCAGGTGCGGGTTGCCGACGTCGATGCCGATCCCGGTGAATTCGAGTCCGCTCAGCGTCGCCGTCGAGGGACCGAGGTTCTTCACAATGCCCATGGCGACGGTCACTTCACCGTGCACAGGGTCGGCGTGGTGCACGACCACCGGCCGCGCGCCCGCGCGGGAGCCGACCACGAACTCGGAACGCTGCTCCAGCCCGGTCGCGACGAGGTAGTGCGCGAACACCCGCACCCCATTGCCGCACATCTCGGCGATGGACCCGTCCGCATTGCGATAGTCCATGAACCAGTCGTCGACGTCGACGCCCTCGGGCAGTGCGGCCAGCACGCCGGTCTCGATCAGCGCGCCCGCGCGGGCCACCCGCAGCACCCCGTCCGCGCCGAGCCCCCGCTGCCGGTCGCACAGGGCGGCGATCCGGGATTCGGTGAGCTGCAGCCAGGCGTCCGGGTCCGGCAGCACCACGAAATCGTTCTGGGTGCCGTGGCCCTTGCTGAATTCGATATCGGCGGCGCTGCTCTCGCTCGTCATGGTCATTACGGTAGCGCCCGGCGCTGACGGGAGATTTCGTAGAGGGCCACCGCGGCCGCGGACGGCATGCCGAGCGTGCCGTCGGTGGGGATGCAGACCAGTTCGTCGCACACCTGCCGCCAGCCCGCGGCCAGGGCATCGGTCTCGTCGCCGAGCACCAGCACCGTGCCGCCGTCGAACTTCGCGTCGTCGAGGGCCAGGCCGCCGCGATCGTCACTGCCGACGATCCGCGTCGAGATGCCACGCGCCCGCTGCCGGTCCCGGAACGCCGCCACCTGAGCCGGACCCGAGGTGCGCAATACGGGCACCTCGAACAGGGCGCCGTCGGAGGCGCGCACGCTCTGCGGGTCGTATTGGTCGGCGCCGGAACCGGTCACGATCACCCCGCCCGCCCCGAACGCCGCCGCCGATCGGATCAACGCGCCCAACCGGATCGCCGACGCGGGCCGGTCCACGACCACCACGGTCGCCGGATCCTCCGCGGTGCCCGGCGCGAAGTCCTCGAGTTCGGGACGTTGCGTCACCGCGACCGCCACCAGTTCCGGCACCGGCTCGCTCGGTTCGGCCAGTTCGGCCATCACCTCCGGCACCAGGCCGATACCGGGCACGCCACTGGAGTCCAGCACCCGCCGCACCCACGGCGACGGTTCGGGATCGCCCAGCCGATAGACCAGAGTCTCCAGCGGCCAACGGCATTCGAGGGCGCGGCTGATGGGCCGCATGCCCTGCACCAGGAATCGGGAATCCCGGGTGCGTGCGGCGCGGGTGGTCAGGTAGGCCTGCCACACCCCGACCGCGGCGGTGCGTGTGTTCGCGCGACGCGTCACTGTGGTTGTTCCTGTTCGTCCCTCAACGGTGCGGCTCGAGGAGGGCCAGCGTGGTCTCCGCCAAGGCGGGATCCGCGCCGTCCACCCATCGCACCCGCTGATCTCGGCGGAACCACGACCGCTGTCGCCGGACATAGCGCCGGGTGCCGATGAAGGTGCGCTCCTGAGCTTCGTTCAGGTCGTATTCGTTGTCCAGGAAATCGAGGACTTGGGCGTAACCGATGGCGCGGCGGGCGGTTTGGCCGTGGCGCAGACCGTGCGCGAGCAAGCCCTCGACCTCGTCGAGCAGACCGGATTCGAACATCTTCGCGGTGCGCAGTTCGATGCGGGCATCCAGTTCGGCGGTCTCGCGATCGACACCGATAATGGCCGTCCCCCAACGGGGTTCACCGATCTGGGGCGCCGAGGCGGCGAACGGCTGCCCGGTCAGCTCCACCACCTCGAGCGCGCGCACCATGCGGCGGCCGTCGGTCGGCAGGATCGTCTGCGCGGCCACGGGATCGGCCTGTTTCAGCGCCTCGTGCACGGCGACGGTGCCGCGGTCGGCCAGCACCGTCTCCCACTTGGCGCGGATCTCCGGATCGGTGGCCGGGAAATCCCAATCGTCCAGCAGCGCTTGCACGTACATCATGGAGCCGCCCACGATGACCGGGGTGCGGCCGCGCGCCATGATCGCCTCCACGTCGGCGCGGGCCGCCGCCTGATACGAGGCGACGGTGGCGGTTTCGGTGATGTCGAGGACGTCGAGCTGGTGGTGTGGGATGCCGCGGCGTTCGGCGACCGGGAGTTTCGCGGTGCCGATGTCCATGCCGCGGTAGAGCTGCATGGCGTCGATATTGACGATCTCGCCGTCCAGGCGTTCCGCCAGATCCAGGGCCAGATCGGACTTTCCGGTGGCGGTGGGGCCGACGACCGCGACGGGGCGGGTCACGCGGTGACCCCGTTGCCGGCGGAGCGGGTCGGGCGCCACACGCTGACGTGGTAGGCGACGCCGAACGGGGCTGCGGCGTAGCGGGTTTCGACCTGCGGATCAGCGGGGTCGGCGGCGAACAGTCCGGCCAGCGCCTGGTAGGCGGGCCGGCCCTCCACCTCGATCTCGGCGCACAGGGCGGTGTCGAGGGCGGCGAGGGCCTGGCGGTCGCCCGCGCTCAAGGCGCGATCGATGTCGGCTTGTACGCCCTCCGCGCGCTCGTCCAGGTATCGGGGGGCCTTGAGGGAGAGGGTGGCCGCGCCGTCGGCAACCACCAGGACACCGACCGGTTCGGATTCTGCGTCGAGTTCCGCCCGCAGCGCCCGCCCGAAGGCCAGACACTCCTCCGCGGTGGCATCTGCCGAGATCAGACGGCATTCCGCGACGGTCTCGGGCGCTACCTGCTCGCGTAGCCAGCCCGCGATCAGCGCGGGCAGCGGTAACAGGACATCCGCGACACGCTCGGCAACCCGGCCTGACAAGCCGACCCGCACGTCCACGCCGAAGCCCCGGAACGTGCCGACCGCGTCAACTCCGATCACCCGGCCCGAATCGCCCACGCCCGAGCCCTCCCCCGGCTCCGCCACACCGACCACGACCCAACGCGACACGCGGGCGGCCAAGGCCTCGCCCGCGGCCAACACCGCAGCTCGCAGCTCCGCGACAGCCCCCTCGACGGCAGACCCGGCCGCACCCTCCAGTTCGGGAACCAGCACGGGCGGAGAGGGGACCAGTGACGCAACACAGAACACGCCGTCAACCGTAGCGCTACCGCACCTCACCAGCCCCACCCCCGCCGATCGCCGCGCCGCCGAAGCGGGCTCAAAGACAGCATTTCGCATCTCAGCCTGGTTGAATGGGATGAGCTAGACCGATGAGCTAGGGCGTAACCAGGCAGCCGTGACGCGCGGCAGGGACGAGGAGCTATGACCGACAACAACGGAAACGAGAAGGCTACCCACCCGGAGTCGACCCCGACGCCCCAGCCCGGCGCCGCCGTGCCTGCCCCGAGCGAGAGCGCCAAGCCATCACCGGCGGCCGCCGCCGCACCCCGCCCGGGGGGTCCGCGCCGCAAACCCGAAACTCCCAAACCGCACGCAATGCCCGGCCCGGCCGCCGCGCATCCGCACCCGGTCGTGGTGCCCAGCGTCAGCGACCCCAGCCAGTGGGGACGGGTCGACGACGACGGCACCGCCTGGGTCAAGACCGCCGACGGCGAGCGGGTGATCGGCTCCTGGCAGGCCGGCGACGCCGCCGAGGGCCTGGCCCACTTCGGCCGCCGCTACGACGATCTGGCCACCGAGGTGGCGCTGCTGGAAGCCCGCCTGGCCGCCGGCACCGACGCCCGCAAGACCAAGACCGCCGCCACCGCGCTTGCCGAAACGTTGCCGACGGCCTCGGTGATCGGCGATCTGGACGGTCTGTCCGCCCGGTTGCAGGCCATCATCGAACACTCCGACGAGGCGGCCGCGCACGCCAAGGAGGAGAAGGACCGCACCCGGCACGAGCAAACCGAGCGCAAAGAGGCCTTGGCAGCCGAGGCCGAGCAGATCGCCAACGAGTCCACCCAGTGGAAGGTCGCGGGCGACCGGCTGCGCGAGATCCTCGACGAGTGGAAGACCATTCGCGGCGTGGACCGCAAGGTCGACGACGCGCTGTGGCGCCGCTTCTCCAAGGCCCGCGAGGCGTTCAACCGCCGCCGCGGGGCGCACTTCGCCGATCTGGATCGCGAACGCGCCGCCGCCAAGAGCCGTAAGGAAGAGCTCTGCGTCCGCGCCGAGGAACTGTCCGGCTCGACCGACTGGTCCGGCACCGCCGCCGTCTTCCGTGAGCTGCTGACGGAGTGGAAGGCCGCCGGTCGCGCCCCCCGCGAGGCCGACGAGCAGCTGTGGCGCCGCTTCAAGGCCGCCCAGGACGTGTTCTTCGCCGCCCGCAACTCCGCGGCCAGCGAACGCGACCACGAGTTCGAGCAGAACGCCTCCCTCAAGGAGGAGCTGCTGAAGGCCTACGAGCACATCAACCCGGAGACCGGGCTCGATGCCGCTCGCAACGCCCTGCGCGAACTCCAGGAGAAGTGGGACGCCATCGGCAAGGTGCCCCGCGAGCGCATGCACGACCTGGAATCGCGGCTGCGCGCCATCGAGAAGAAGGTCCGCGAGGCCGCCGACGCCCAATGGCGCCGCACCGACCCCGAGGCCATGGCCCGCGCCGCCCAGTTCCGCGAGCGCGTCGCCCAGTTCGAGGAGCAGGCCGCCAAGGCCCAGGCCGCGGGCAAGACCCGCGACGCGGAGAAGGCCCTGGAGCAGGC
>NZ_JBHWHH010000242.1:0-8295 GCF_042732555.1 Nocardia sp. NPDC059764 | reverse complement strand
CCTCCGCCGCGGGCCGGTACGACAGATCGGGATTTCAGGCCAGCTGGCGAGCCAGCCGCGGAATACCCTCTCCCGCAACCTGATCCAGCGCAGCGGTGCGGCCGGTGACCAGGAGCAGCAAGGCGGCGCCCGGGCCCTCGATCTCACTCCCGGCGCCATGGGTCCAGCCGACATCGGTGGCGACGAGCCGAATTCCGTCCAGGCGGTGGCGATCCCAGACGGGCCACCCGCACGCGGCGGCCGTGTCGGCTCCGGCGGCGGCCGCCTCGGGATCCACGTCGAGGACCCGGCCGAGCGGAATCGCGATGTCCTGGCCGTGAACGATGGTGTCGAACAGGATGCCGGATTCCTGGTGGATCAGCTCGAACGCGCCGGGTACCTCGAACGCACGCCGGATCCGCGCGACGGCCGCGCCCGCCTGGTCCGGCTCACCGCCCGCGGCCGGGCGCTGGCCGAGTACTCCAACGACATCGCCGACACCGTCGAAGCCGAATGGGCCGCGCACCTGGGTGAACGTCGCATGCGCGCGCTGCGCGAGGCCCTCACGCAGCTGCGCGACATCACCGACCCCTACGCCTGACCCTCGCCGGGGCTGCGCAGCCCGATGAAGATCTGCATGCGCCCGGGATAGGCGGTGCTGTTGACATTGAACAGCTGCCCGACGATCCGCGCCGACGCACCGTCGCCGTTCCGCAACCGGATGACCGGGCGGGCGCGCTCGTAGCGGGCGGTGGTGTCCGACCAGATCTCCAGGAACAGCGGGAACCGGCCCAGCTCCTGCAGCAGATCGTCGAACCAGCTGGTGTCGCCGAACTGGGCGATGTAGCCGTGCAGCCATTGGATCGAGATCCGTAGCTCCCGCTCCCATTCGACCAGCACGTGCCGCGCTCGGGGATCCCCGAGCATCCAGCGCAGCAGATTGCCGTCCTGGGTCAGTCCCGGGAAACCCGCGGCGAAGCTGTCGTTCCACATCAGGATGTTCAGGCGGGTGTCGATATAGGCGGCCAGGTGCGGCTCGTACAAGGCCAGGGCCTGCGGAATACCGCGCCCGAGATCGGCGCGCAGGTCATCGGTCGAGGGCTGCTCCACCGGACCCAGTCCGGCCAGATCCGATAATTGCCGGAATTCCTCCGGGGCCAGTGCCGCCAGGCGATCGAGATAGCGCATCAACGCCGTCACCACTTCGCGGGTGGGCCGCTCGCGTTCACCCTTCTCCAGGTGATTCACATAGCTGGCGCTGACTCCCGAATTGAATGCCAGCCGCTCCCGCGACACGCCGCGCGCATCGCGTAGCCGGCGCAATACCGACCCGAACGTGGGCGCATTGGGAAGCCCATCCCCCGCCGCCTCGGTATCGAACTCCTCCATGGCCGCCTCTCCCACGCGCGAACCTTCCGGTGTGCTGATTCTTCCATTCCCCCCAATCAGGGCGTGTCCCAGGGGAAAGTGGGCGATACTGGACGAATCGGGCGTGATCGGATGGCGGGGAGCCGGCTCGCAGTCCAGGGTCGGCGGATGAGGCCAAGCGGATTCACGCTCGCCGAAGGAGCTGTGCCCCATGGTTTCCGAGCGAATCATCCTTCCCGACTTCTACATGCCGTATCCGCCGGAAGGAACCAATCCCCGAGCCAGAGCCGCCGAATCCACAATGTGGGAATGGCTGGTCAACCTGGATCTCGTTCCCGAGGAGTTGTCCCGACGCAGAGTGGCGGGTTCCCGCCCGGTCGAGATGTATTCGATGTGGTGCCCCGACGCCGACGTCGAATCACTCGCACTGCTCGCCGAATTCACGGCGTGGGCGTTTATCGTGGACGACCAGTTCGATATCGAAATGCCCGACCCCCGACGGTGTTTGGCCACCATTCAACGCCTGGAGACGGGCTTCGACCTCGACGGCACACCGTCCGGCGTGCTGGCGACCGGCTTCCAGGACCTGTGGCGCAGACTGTGCCGCGGCCGCTCACCGCAGTGGCGACGCGCGGTGCGCGCCGAGATCGTGGAGTGGTGGTGGAGCTACTACACCGAGAGTGTCCGCACCATCACCCGTGACCTGCCGCAACTCGACGAATACCGCACCCATCGGCAGATCTCGGTGGCCATCTACATGCTGCTGGATCTGAGCGAGATCACCTACGGGATCGATCTACCCGACACGGTCCGGCAACTGCCCGCCATGAAGACCCTGCGCGCGGCGGTCACCGAGCACATGGGGTTGATCAACGACGTGCATTCCCTGCCCGCGGACGAGGCGGTCGGGTATGCCTACAACGCGGTGCTGCTGGCCGAATATCACCTCGGCTGCACCAGGACTCACGCCCTGCGCGTGGTCAACGAGATGCTGACCGACTGCATTCTGCGGATCGGCCGGATGGAGGAAGCCCTGGCCGAGGAACTCGACGTACTCGGCGTCACCGGGCAGGCCCGCGACGACACCTTGCACACGCTCGAGGACTATCGCCGATACGTGCGCGCGAACTTCGACTTCCACTACCGCGCACCGCGGTACACCAGCCCGCCGATCGAGGCGCTGGCCCACGGGCAGTTGCTGTCCTAGTCCGCCGGAGGGCTCTCGCGCCGGGCGCCGGAGGCGTCGATGGCGTACTGGGAGCGGAATTCGCCGGGCGTCATACCGGTTTCGAGCTGGAACGCGCGGTAGAAGTGCCGGTCGGAGGCGAAACCCGCGGCGGCTGCGATGGAGTTGAGGGATCGGGTCGGCTCCGACCGCAGCTGCCGCCGGGCGTGTTCGATGCGCATGCGGCGGATCAGCGCGCCCGGGCCGCCCAGCCCTTCGCACATGCGGAACAGGGTGCGCCGGGACACCAGGCAGGCCTTGGCGATCTCGTCGACGGTGAGGTCGGGATCGGTGAACCGTTTTCGTAGGTAGGCCATCATCTGCTGGCGGGTGTACAGCGAATCAGCGGGTGCCGGTGAGGCTTTCCCGACCGCGAGCAAGAGCGCCGAGGCCAGCATGCCGGTGGTTTGCCCGTCGAAGGCGAGATTCGCCCGCTCGGCTTCCTCATTGGTCAGTTCGGCCATGTCGCGGAAGAAGCGGGTGACCACGCCCATGGCGCCGTCGGCGGGAATCGGCACGGCGAAAGGCAATTCGTCGCGGGCCAGCCCGGCGTAGTCGAGGACCGGCTGCAAGGGCGCGCGGAGCAATGTCGACATCGCATTGTCGGTGGTGCGGCTGAGCAGGGGCTGCGCGCTGTCGTAGAAGGCGATGGACCCGGCCACCGATTCCGCGGTCCGTCCCTGCTGCTCTGTCCAATTCGTCCCGTCCAGCACGATATTGGCGAGCAGGAACTCCCCTTGCGACCGCGCGACCATCCGCTGCGTCCGGTTCACCTGCTGTGCGCTGGCTCGCATGAGCGCCACCGACACTCGATCGAACTGGGTGCTGGTGATCTTGCCGTTCCAGCACCCGTCGTGTAGCGGCGAGATCGCTGAGGGCACGATGGCATCCGCCATCAGTGCTTCCCACTGCTCGAAGGCATCACGCGGCTTCAGCGTCGAGGACGAGCGCACCTCGACTGTCACGGAGGCGGTTTGCTCCACGTCCGCATCTTCCCACCGCATGCGCCGCAGCGGTACTGGATTCTGAGGATTAGCCGGACGCGGAGCGGTTCGCTCACCGCCCCTCAGAGCTGGAACGCAAGCGTTTCAGTATGGGCCGGGTCGCCGGGGCGCAGGTGCAGCCGGCGGTCGGCCGGGGTCAGCACGACCGCGGCGACGGTGCGTTCGCGACGAATATCGCCGTGGTCGGGGACGCGGATCGGGGGTTGACACAACAGGTCGAAGTGGGCGGGGACGCCCGCGGTGGACGGGAGCGCGGCCAGGGTGGAGGTGCAGGCGGTGTGGCGGCGGATCGAGGCGTTGCGGGCGAAGACGTTGAGTTCGTCGCGCGCGACGAGATCGGGGTGTAGAAAGTGGTTGGTGTGAACCGAATCACCCTGGGCGACAAGGTGAATCGAGCTTTCAATCGCTTCGACGCAGTATGAGTCGACAGGGTCGGCGAGGGTGAGGGATCGGGAACTGGCCAGGGGGATGGTACGCAGCATTTCGACGGCTCGGGCCGCGGTGGCACAGGTGTCGAGCAGGTGGCGGATGGCCAGATAGGGCGGAACGCCCGGCCTCCAGTCGCCGCCCAGGACCAGGTTCAGGCCGATGGCCAGACCGTCGCTGTTGACGCCGAGGTAGCCGAGCAGTCCGCCGAAGCTGAGCAGCAGCACTGTTCGCGGCGAATCCTGGCGGGAGATGCGCAGGACCGCGATCTGGTCGTCGAGGTCGCCGTTGAGGTCGACGGTCTGGGCCAGCACCGTGGGGTGCGCGCCGGATCCGAGGCGCGCGTAGGTGGTGCAGTCTCCCGAGGTGGGCACCCTTTGATAGCCCATGATTTCGCGGCGGATCTGCAGCAACCAGGCCTGCTCGGAGGTGATGCCCGCACCGGCGGCGAGACCTTCGACCTCGGCGGCCAGATCCGGGAGCGCGGCGCTGACGGCCCGGCGATAGGCGATCGTGGCGGGCGCGAGTCCCGACGGCGTGACCGGTGCGGGCAGCAGCCGGTCGAGCCGGCCCAGGCCGTCGGCGAGGAAGGCCCGCAGCCGCGCGGCCAACCGCTCGCCGTGCTGGTATCCGATGGCGAACGAGTCCCCGACACACTCGATCACCGGAACCTCGAGGGCAGCGCTCATGCCGGGGGCACCATGGATTCCGCCCCCGGCCCGGTGCCGAGCGTTTGCCGGACACGAGCCCATTCCGCGGCGAGAACGCTGTAGTAGACGGCGTCGCGCCGACGCCCGCCGGGCATGACGTTGAAGCTGCGCAGGGTGCCCTCCTCGACGGCGCCGATATTCCGCAACGCACTGCGCGCCCGGATATTGAGGACATCGGTCTTGAACTCGACCCGGCGTGCCCCCAGTTCCTCGAACGCCTGCTCGAGCAGGAGGAATTTGGCCCAGCGGTTGCACCCCGCGCCCCGGAAGTCCCGTCCCAGCCAGGACCATCCGATCTCGAGCCGGGCGTCGGATTCGGCGAGATTGCCGTAGCTCATGCTGCCGGCGACGCGGCCGGTGGTCTTGTCGGTGATGACGTACACCACCCGCCGTCCCTCGTGATCGTCGTCGAGGCAGGTGTCGAAGAAGTCGTCGAAGTCGGCGCGGGTTTCGACCAGGGTGACGAAGTAGCGCCAAATCTCGGACGGCCCAGCTCATGCCTTGCCGCCCTCGGGGGTGCAGCACGGCGATGTATTCGGCCCCGGGTTCGGAGATGCCGATCGCCGCGCATCGTCCGGCCTGCGCCGCCGGCAAGCGGCGGACGATCTCTTCGATGTCCTCGGCGTAGTAGTTCTTTCCGTGCTGGATCATCATGTCCTTGATCCGGCCGACGACGTAGAGCTGACCGTCGTGCTCGAATCCGAGGTCACCGGTGCGCAGCCAGCCGTCGACGGTGAACGGCTGCCCGCTCTCGGGCACTCCGAGACAGCCGCTCATCACGGCGCGCCCGGCGATCTGGATCTCCCCCACGCGGCCCGGTTCGGCTATGCGCCAACGCATGTCGCCGGCGGCCGCGCCCGCGCTGATCACCGTCCATCCGGTCTCGGAGTCCTCGGGCACGAGCCGGATCGCGTCGCCGGGCCCGAGCCGGAATCGGTCCACCGTCACCGCCCGCGGCCCGGATCCGGGCGGCAGGCAGGTCACCATGAGGGTGGCCTCGGCCATGCCGTAGCAGGGACACATGACTTCGGACCGAAACCCGTTGGGCTCGAACACTTTCGTGAATTCCCGGACGGTCGCCTGCCACACCGGTTCGGCCCCGTTGAAGGCCAGCCGCCACCGCGACAGGTCGATCTCGGCCGGCACGCCGTCCGCGAACGCCGTGGCCAGTGTCCGATAGCCGAAGTCGGGCATGGGCACGGCCGTGGTGGGCGAGGCCGCGCACTCGGCCAGCCAGCGTCGCGGGTCACGCACGAAATCCGTTGGCCGCCACAGGCATACCGACGTTCCGCGCACGAGGCCGGCGAGTGTCGCGAACAGGCCCATGTCGTGGAACAGTGGCAGCCACAGTCCCATGCAGTCCGCGTCGGTCCAGGCGGCCGCGTCGGCGATGACGCCCAGCCCGGCCATGACGTTGGCGGCGGTGAGCGCCACGCCTTTCGGAGCGGAGGTGCTGCCGGAGGTGTATCGGATGACGGCGTAGTCGTCGGGTCCACGGCGGCGATCGCGCCGCGGGCCGACTGGATCGGCGGCGGTGATGGCGGTGGCGGCGGTGATGTCGCAGATCCGGACACCGCCGACCTGTCCGTCCAGCCGTTTCAGCAGGCGGCTGCTGGTCTCGTCGACCAGCAGGGTGTCCAGGTCGGCGTCATCCACGATGCGTCGCAGGTGATCCAGGTACGCGCCCGCGCCGAACGCGCCCGGCAGGGCGATCGGCACGGCCGCGGCCCCGGTGCGCAAGCACGCCAGCAATCCGCGCAGCCATGGTTCGCCATTGGCCATCAGCAACCCGACCCGGCGATCGCCGTCGATGGCCGCGGCCGTGGCGTCGGTCTCGCGCAGCAGGCGCGACACCGGAATCGAGTGCGCGGCCGCAGGGAGGTGCAGCACCGTCCGCGGCTTCACCGCACTGCCGATCGCGTCCCAGAGCATGGTGTGAATCCTCCCTACGGCCGATGCGGACACTACCGACGGACCGCGCCGCAGCACGGCGACGTTCCACAGTTCCGTCGATGGCGATAGGACCTCCCAATGGGGCCCGGTTCCGGCCCGCGTACCCGGACATACTGCGAACCGAAAGCCGATGCCAGAGACTTCGATTCGACGCAGTTGGGACAGGAAACATGACCGAGACGTCGTTCTTCGACCGCGCCTTCGCGCCGTTCGTGCCATTCGCCACCAAGGACCCCGATTACGCCAAGCTCGCCGAGATCGCCAATGCGGCGGTGCCCTTCGGCGTCTTCGCCGGCGTCCAGGTCACCGAGCTCGACGCCGAGCACGCGCTGGCGGTGGTGCCGGACAACCCGGACCTGCGCAATCACGTGAAGACCGTGCACGCGGCGGCGCTCTACCTGGCCGCCGACATCGCCTGCGCCGTGGCCTTCGTCGGCGCGGCCGCCCCCGACCTCGGTGCGGTCGAGTGGATGGTGGTGCGCGACTCGCACGCCGCGTTCTTCAAGCCCGCCGTGGGCCGCATCCGCGCCATCGGCACCGTGGATCCGCGCGACATCAGCGCCATCGCCGAGCGCACCGCTCAGGGCAAGTTCGACGTGGACACCCGGGCCATGCTCTACGACGACAAGGACGTGCTCGTCGGCAAGGTCACGTTCCAGTACGTCACCAAGCTCGCCGCTCCCGCGACCGCCTGATCCAGGAGTACCGACATGTCCACACCCAGCAAGACCCCGGGCTCCGGCGAGAAGCGCCCGTCGGAGTTCTCCACCCTCGAAGCCGTCGCGGTGACGGTCCCGAAATCCGATGTCTCCGAGGCTGCTTCGTTCATCCTGCGGGTGCTGCCCGCAGCCGACCCGACCGCGCCTGTGCTACTGGTGCTGCCCGCGATCGCCATGAAGGCGAAGTTCTACCTCCCCCTCGCCAAATCGCTGCACGCGAACGGATTGTCCGCGGCGACAGTCGATCTGCGCGCCCAGGGCGAGAGCACCCCGCCACTGGGCGAGGCCGCCAACCATGGCTACCGCCAGCTGCTCGAGGCGGATCTGCCCGCGATTCTCGACGCGCTGCGCGAGCGCTTCCCGGAGGCGCCGATCTACCTGGTCGGGCACTCGCTGGGCGGTCAGCTGTCGCTGCTGTACGGCGCGGCGCGTCCGGAGCGACTGGCGGGCGTGATCACCATCGCCACCGGTGTCGTGTACTGGCGTGCGTTCGAGCTGAAGCGCTGGGCCTCGGTGCTGTACGGCAGCCAGTACGTCGGCGTAGTGTCGCGGCTGCGCGGCGTGTGGCCCGGCGGCAAGGTGATGGGCGGCCCGATGGCGGGCGGCGTCATGACCGACTGGTCCTGGCACGCCCTGACCGGCCGCTACCGGCCGGCGGGTTCGAAGCTGAACTACGATCGCCTGCTCGGCGTTTCGCCGCTGCGCACGCTCATGGTGTCCTTCCAGTCCGATCCGCTGGGCCCCAAGTCGACCGTGGACCATCTGGCCCGGCGGCTGAAGCGGGCCGAGCTCACCCGGTGGCACCTGGAACCGGGCTCGGGCATCGAGAACCTCGATCACTTCGCGTGGATCAAGGACAGCCCGGCTCTCGGCGCGCGCTTCGCCGAGTGGGTGCGGGACAGCCGGTAGGG
>NZ_JBHWHH010000241.1:0-8309 GCF_042732555.1 Nocardia sp. NPDC059764 | reverse complement strand
ACCACCAACACGTCACTCGCCGAAATCGAATTCTCCGGCGCGCACACCCGAGGTGAACGCACGCCATTCGGATTTCGTGAACCACAAAGTCGGGCTGTGCCGATCCTTGGAATCACGCACCGCGATCTGATCTTCATGGAATGCGACCTCGACGCAATCGCCGCCACCATAACTGAAACTGCTCTTGGCGAACCTCGGACCCCGACGTTCCCCGCGAACCACATTGCGGTTCATGACATTCATTCCTTCCCCCCGGAGGGTCACTCCCCATGACCCTGCACGCGAATCGCTGACGCCGAACACAGTGCTATCCGAACCACCTGCCACGCAACTGAATTCATCCGGACCTCCGGCCCGGCGCATCGAAATGCTCATACACGCAACCTTACGGCGACCCACCGACAGATTCTGATGCCTCCAGGCACCCCCAGCCTTGTCCACCGCTGCTCAGGCTCGCTGCGCCGACCCGAGGCTCGTCGGCGTCAATAATTCTGTTTACCACCAGGATTCACGCTGCTACCGTCGTCTCGACAAACACGACGCGACCGTAGAGGAGGGCACCGGAATGGCACGACAGCCACTGATTCACCAGCAGAGCTGGACCACCCGCCGCGCCCAGCCCCGTCGCGCACCCCGCGTATCCGCTCTCCGCCGGATCCGCAGCAACGCCTGAGTTCTTCCACCCCATTCAGGCCACTCCGAGTAAACCCCTCTTTCACACCCCGCGCACCTCAGCGCAGAGCAGATGTCAACGCCGACATCCGCGCGGGGTCACGTGTCCGTAGCTCAGCGGAAAGAGCACCTGATTACGAATCAGGCGGCCGGAGGTTCGAATCCTCCCGGGCACACCAACTCTCGATGAAGCGTGGTGTAACGGCAGCATGACGGACCCTGACTCCGCCGATCCAGGTTCGAATCCTGGCGCTTCAGCTTGATCAGCCCTGCGCGATTTTCTGCTGCACGGCGGCGGCGAGGATCATGTCGCCGTGGGCGGTGGGGTGCCAGGGGAAACCGAGGAGCTCGGTGCGGGGGTCGAAGGCGCCGGCTACCCAGGCGCCGGGGGTGCAGGCGCCGTGGCCCGCGGTGACGGCTCGGGAGTCGAGGAAGGTGACCTTCAGGATCGCGGCGGCGTCGCGTTGGGCGGTGTCCATGTGGTCGAGGAACTCGGTGATGGCTCCGGCTCGCGGCTGGACGGCGTCGATGCCGAGGATGCCGGCGCAGGCCGAGGTTTGGCCGGGGGTGTGGATCTCCGGGTAGCCGACGAAGATGATCTGGGCGTTCGGGGCGTAGTAGCGGATGTACTCGACGGCTTTGCGGACGCGGTCGGCGTAGGCCTGGCCGGTGAGGGTGGCCGGGTCGGGGGCGCGGCCCTCGGCGGCGGCTTCGACGCCGCAACCGTTGCTCAGGTCGATCAGGCAGGTGTAGGCGCGGGACAGGGCGACGGGGTTGTCGGTTCCCCAGGCGTCGTTCATGCCGAGCTGGATCGTGACGGCCCGGGTGCGGGGGCCGAAGGCATTGTCGGAGGCGGCGCGTTTGACCTGGTGGACCAGGGTCCAGCCGGAGGTGTCGATGGTGCCGCCCTGACACGAGGTGTCCTCGACATCGTCCGGGGACAGGCCGAGGCGCTGGGTCAGCTGGCTCGGCCACGAGGTGGGGACGTGTTTGCAGTCCGGGTCGCCACCCGCGTTCAGCAGGTCGAGGATCTGGCCGTTGGCGGAGAAGGAATCGCCGATCGTCACGAGCGACTTGCCGTCGGGCGTATCCGCCGTGGCCGGGGGCGCCATCGTGGCGAGCACCGCGGCGGTCCCGCAGACCATGGATGCCGCGACCAGCCGCAACCGAGCCGAACTCTTCACTACCCGTGTACCTCTTCACCGATCCGAATCGAAACGCCCACTGTAACCGCGCGACGGAAGCCCCGAGGTTCGATCACGAATAATCCGAAATCCAGACGTTTCGATTCACAGTTCGTCGATCCAGTCGACGACCCGCTGCCAACCGCAGGGGTGCGACCACCGTTTGTGGTTGGCCAGGGCCGAGGAGGTCGAGAGCTTCGCCGTACACAGGGTTGCAGCGGAATCCGTCACCGGTGAGTGTGAAGAACGGCTGGTTGCCCGATGCCGCCGGGAGAGCGAGCGGTAACCCGGAGCCGCGGGCACCGCCTTCGGCCCGGGTGGCGGCGGCAGCAGGAACGGCAGGGTTTCGTCGGAGGCCAGCAGTCCGACTTGCGGACCATCTTCTCGGTGGGGCGCCCCCGGAGTCGGCGGGCTCCTCCCGCAACATGGACCTGATCGCTCTTCCGCGTCCTTTCGTAACAGCGCCGCGAGCGCACTGAACCGACTATGCCGCAACAGGATTGCGACTCCGCCAGATCCCTTGGTGGCATGCTGGAACACGTGTCGACTATCGCCCTGTACTACCCGTGGATGCGCTTCCGGAACGAGAACTGGCTCAAGCTCGCCATCTTGACCTGGGACTCGGTCGGACGGATTCAGCCACGGCTCACCATGGACGTGGATTCCGACCTGGTGACGCAGCTGCGGGCGGAGACGGACTTCCTGTTCGGCGTCGAGCCTTCGCCGCGCGAGCTCGTGGCCATCGCGGACGTGTTCCGGGAGATCGTGGAGCTGGGTGGTGAGGATCTGCGCAAGCGGTTCTCCTGGCAACAGGCGGTCGAGGAGGCATCCGGCGCGCGGGCGGCATCGGGGCCGCGCGCCGACTACCCGGGCCTGGTGTGGGTGCACGCCGGGCAGACCGGGCCGAAGATGGCTGCGCCGCTGCTCAGTTCGTTCGAGGCGGCGGATCTGGCCGTTGTCGTCGACGAGGACGAAGCCGTCTATGTCGGGTTGCATCGCGCGCTCGCACGGATCTATCTGACCGCACTCGCCGACGTGGTGTCCCGGCATCGCGCGCTGGCCCCGGCCACCGATGATGTGGACGCCCACAGCGCCGTCGGCACTCTGGACCGCCTGTACGAACTGCTGCTCGACGAGGACGTGGAGGTTCCCGCGATCGGTGACGTCGAGGGCGCGTACATCCATCTCGCGGTCGAGGCATCCATCCGGCCCGACCACATCGAGGCGGTTCCGCTGAGCACCCTGATCTCCTTCCGGGAACGCTACGGCGGCGAGCTGTCGGCCTTCCGTGCTCATGTCGCGTCGTTGTCCGACGAACTGGGAACCATTGCCGCACTGAAGGATCCGGTGGCCGCGGAGAAGCACCTGCAGAGCGTCTACAACGGCAAGACCAAGCCGCAACTGGACGAGCTCCGTCGCGCGCTGCGCGCGCTGGGCGTCGAATCCGGCATCGGGCTGCTCGGGATCAAGGTCGACGTCAGTAAGACCACGGCGGGCGGGCTACTCGGGGTCGGTATCGCTACCGGGACTCCGGCCACCGTTGTCGGCGGGGCCGCGCTCGCGGTCGGGTCCTATGTGGCGGACCGGAGAAGGGTCCGACGGGCCGCGCACCGTGAGTCGCCCGTCTCGTATCTGCTGGCGGTCGACAAGGAGCTGTCGGGCCAGTCGCTGATCGACCGGATGCGGCGGCGCGGTCGATAGCCGCTCAGCGCAGGATGATGGAGGCGGCGTGTTCGCCGATCATCATGGTGGCGGCGTTGGTGTTGCCGCCGACGATGCTGGGCATGATGGAGGCGTCGGCTACTCGGAGGTTGTCGATGCCGCGGACGCGGAGGGTGGGGTCGACTACGGCGCGGGGGTCGGTGCCCATGCGGCAGGTGCCTACGGGGTGGTAGACGGTGGTGGCGCGGTTGGGGATCTCGGCGGCGAGGTCGGCGCGGGTGGGGTAGGTGGGGCCGGGGGAGATTTCGGTGTCGACGGCGGGGGTGATGGATTTGGCGGACATGACTTCTCGGGTGAGGTCCATGCCGTAGGCGAGGGTGTCGAGGTCGTTCTGGTCGGCCAGGTAGTTGGGGTCGATGGCGGGGGCGGCGGTGGGGTCGGCGGAGGTGAGGCGGAGGGTGCCGCGGCTGCGGGGGTAGATCATGGTGACCATGATCGTGAGGGATCGGCGGGGGTCGGGGATGTGGCGGGTGGGGGCGTCCTGGTTGGGGCCGGGGTAGCTCCAGGGCAGGACGTGGAGTTGCAGGTCGGGGATGCCGGTGGTGTAGGGGGTGCGCAGGAAGGCGACAGCTTCGAAGACGCTGCGGGCCAGCCAGGTGGTGTTGTTGCGCAACGATTCCCGGACGAAGGCGCGGGCGAAGTAGGCCGGGGAGGAGCGGCGCAGGGCGGTGGGCATGGCGAAGGACATGGGGACGAACAGATGGTCGTGCAGGTTGTCGCCGACGGGGAGGTCGGCGGCGACGTCGATGCCGAAGGCGCGCAGGTGGTCGGCGGGGCCGATGCCGGAGAGCATGAGCAGGTGGGGTGAGCCGAAAGCGCCTGCGCTGACGATGATCTCGCGGTCGGCGTGCAGGATCTCGGCGCCGTCGCCGGTGCGGTATTCCACGCCGACGGCCCGGCCGTGGTCGATCACGATGCGCAGGACCTGCGTATTCGCCAGCACGGTCAGGGTTTTCGGCCGGTCGTCGAGGTAGCCGACCGAGGTGCTGGAGCGCAGGCCGTCGCTGTTGCTCTGCTGCAGGATCGACACACCTTCCTGTTCCGCCCCGTTGTAGTCGGGGTTGAGCGGCAGGTCGGTGGTCTCGGTGAAGGCCCGCATGAACGATTCGGAGGCGGGGGTCAGGTCGCGGGCCCGGATCACCTTGATCGGGCCGGAGTCGCCGCGGAACTGGTTGGCGCCGTCCTCGAAGGACTCGAATTTGCGGAAGCTGGGCAGCACGTCCTCGTAGGACCAGCCGGTGTTGCCCTCGGCGGCCCAGTCGTCGAAGTTGCGGCGGTTGCCGCGCACGAACACCATGCCGTTGACGGAGCTGGACCCGCCGACCACCTTGCCGTGGGTCTGCGGGATCCTGCGGCCCAGCGCGTGCTTCTGTTCGACGGTGTAGTGCCCCCAGTCGATGAGCTTCTTGAGCTGGGGCACGCTGTGCATCGGGCCGATCATGCCGGGTTTGCGCATGAGCCGGGAGCGGTCGGAGCGGCCCGCCTCGAACAGGGTGACGGTGGCGCCGGTGTCGGCGAGCCGGCGCGCGATGATGGCCCCGGCGCTGCCGGAGCCGATGACGATGTAGTCCGTAGCAGCCATGATCAGCCCTTCCGCCACACAAGTCTCGTCCCGTCCGGGCCGCGAAACTAGAATGTGTTGCGAAAATACTCGAAAGCGACCGCACAGGAACCCGTTTCGGAGCCCGGATCACGACGACAGTACTGTCACATCCGGATCGGCTCCGGCGCCGAAGACCACCTGGCGGTCGCGAAACCGTCATGCAGTTGTGCCGCCGCCTCGCACGTTCGTTCATCTGATGGTGGCCGCGGCGCGGCACCCTGGTGCCGGGTACGCGGGCCCGCCACGCACCACGACAGCAGGATGTGCAGAACCCTTGGTAATCCTCACGGAACGACGCCGCCCGGCGGAGCGGGAACAGACCCTCGCCCCGGTGACGCCCGCACCCACGCCCGCCCGCGACAGCGACTACCCCGCGCGCGGCAGCGACTACCCCGCGCGCGGCAGCGACTACGCGGCCCTGATGCGGCGGGTACGGCAGGCGGGCCTGCTGGAACGGCGACTGCGGTACTACGGGTGGAAAACCGGTCTCACCGTTGGGGTTTTCGCGCTGGGCTGGGCGGCGTTCGCGGCGATCGGCGACTCCTGGTGGCAGCTGGGGACGGCGGTGTTCCTGGCGGTGGCGTTCGCGCAGGTCGCGTTCCTCGGGCACGACGCCGGGCACCGGCAGGTATTCCGGACGCGGCGGGCCAATCATTGGTTCGGCCTGTTCGTCGGCAATCTGGCGACCGGGGTGAGCATCGGCTGGTGGACGAGCAACCACAATCGCCATCACGCGCACCCCAATACCGAGGGTGAGGATCCGGATGTCGGCGGCATTCTGGCCCACTCCGCGGGCCGGGCGGTCACCGGAAAAGGCTGGCGGCGCTTCATCTTCCGCTATCAGGCGTGGCTGTTCTTCCCGATGCTGCTGCTGGAGGCGGGCAGCCTGCACTTCTCGAGCGTGCGCGCGATCCTGACCTGGCCGATCCGGCACAAGGTCCGCGAGGGCGCGTTCCTGGCCGCGCACGCCGTCCTCTATGTGCCGGCGGTGTTCCTGGTGCTGTCGCCGGTCAAGGCGCTGGTCTTCATCGCCGTCCATCAGGGCCTGTTCGGCTTCTACATGGGCTGCACCTTCGCCCCCAACCACAAGGGCATGCCGGTCCTGCCCGAGGGCGACAACACCGATTTCCTGCGCCGCCAAGTCCTCACCTCCCGCAATGTCCGCGGTGGCGCCCTGGTCGATGTCGCGCTCGGCGGCCTCAACTACCAGATCGAGCACCACCTGTTCCCCTCCATGCCCCGCTCCGCGTTGCGTGACGCCCAGCCCATGGTGCGAGACTTCTGCGCCGAGCTGTCCATCCCTTACGCCGAAACCTCGTTCCTCACCTCCTACGCTCAGGCTCTGGGCCACTTGAACGACGTCGGCCGTCAGGTGCGTTAGGCACTCGCCACCGACAGAACTGGTCAATTGTCTGAATTCGGTCATGGAACGCGGTTCTGGTTGCGAGAATCCCGGGACGATCGGTTTGCCCGGTCGTAGCACGGTCCGGACGACGGCGTCCGGACACCCGCGATGATCAGGAGTAACCGATGGCAGCGCTCGATCAGATCCCCGATCCGGTGGTCACGGTCGAGTCGGTGCTGATGTTCTGGCTGACCCGCGGCGATATCGTCGCGATGCTCGGCGCGGCGCGGCTGCGGGACATGCGAACCCAGGTGGACGCGTTGGCGCGACGGTTCGGTGGCGTGGCGGCGGCCGACCTGACCCCGGACCGGTTGCGGGCCGCCTACTGGCTCGACCCGGCCACCGACGCGGCCGATCTGGCCGCGGGAGCCGAAAGGGCCTTGCTGCAACTGGCTTTCGCGGCCGCGGTCGAATCACGCTTGATAGCGGCCAATCCCCTGCTCGGCCCGCTGGCGCCGCCGTCGGCCGCCTACGCGACCCCGCCAGATCGCGACCAGTTCGATGGCTGGGCAACCATCCTCTCGCCGTTCGCGCCCGCCCCCGCCCAGCCCCGCGGGGTTCGTTTCAGCTCGGCGAACGCTCCGCGCGGCGGCTATCTCCCACCCCGCGGCCGGCTCACCGCCGCGCTGGCACGGCAATAGATGCGGCGGACAGCGGCGAATACCATGCCCTGCGTGCCACCGACGCCGAGGAGACAGCCGAGCCATATAGATTGGGGGACATGCTGTATGGCCGTGCACACGAGGAACAGCGGATCAGCACGCTGCTGAACGGGGCTGCGGACGGCCACAGCGGCGCGGTGGAGATCGTGGCCGACGCGGGTGGCGGGAAGACAGCGCTACTGGACCGCGCGGTGGAGCTCACCGGCGGCAACTGGCGGGTCCTGCGCTGCGCGGGTGTGGAGGGCGATTCGGAGCTGCCGTTCTCCGGACTGCAGGAGTTGTTGATGGCGGCCGGTGGTCATGCCGACGCGCTCCCGCTGGACGCCCTGCCCCGCCCGCAGGCCGATGCCCTGCGGGCGGTGATCGGGCTGCGGGTCGCCACCGAGCCGATCGACCGCTTCCTGGTCGGTCTGGCGACCCTGTCGCTGCTGGCCGAACTCGCCGAGGGCGGCCCGGTGCTCTGCACGGTCGACGATGTCCAGTGGCTGGATTCCGCTTCGGCGCAAGCACTTCGGTTCGCGGCGCGCCGACTCGGCGCCGAGGGCATCGTGATCCTGTTCGCGAGCCGCGTCGAGGCGGTCCTGCCGCGCGTGCCCGACCTTCATCTGCCGCCGCTGGATACCACGGCCTCGGCGCGGCTGCTCGCCGACAACTGGCCGGGGCTGCGGCGCGACATGCGGGAACGGATTCTGCGGGAGGCAGCGGGGAATCCGCTGGCGCTGTTGGAGTTTCCGCGGATGAATCTGGACGCGCTGCCGGTCGGGCCGCTGCCACTGCCGCATCGGCTGTCCAGCGGCTATCGGCAGCAGATCGCGGAGCTCTCGCCCGCCTCGCGCACCGCCTTGCTGGCGGCAGCGGCGGAGACGGCCGGTGATCTGCGACTGGTGCTGCACGTGCTCGACGCCCTCGGCGTCGATCCGGCGGGCATCGCCGAGGCTGAGGCCTCGAGCCTGATCGACGTTACCGCGCAGGCGATTCGGTTCCGCCACCCGCTGGTGCGGGCGGCGGTCTACCACGGCGCGTCGTTCGCCGAGCGCCAGCCCGTGCACGCCGCACTGGCC
>NZ_JBHWHH010000240.1:0-8353 GCF_042732555.1 Nocardia sp. NPDC059764 | reverse complement strand
TCGCTCATCGCCAGTAGCGGACATTCTGCGCTGCATCGGGTTCCGGCCGTCGGCGCCTCTCGCTGGCCGGTTCGGTCAGCGCGGTATGCGGCAGAATAGTGCGCATTGGGATTGCGCGCGGTATGCGGTCAGGGCCAGAAGACGCAGTCATCTCGAATGAGGAGTGCCTGCGATTCCAGATCCTCGTACCAACGAAGTCGCCCGATCTCCACCGATCCATCTGCCGCGACCCTGCCGAAATTCACATGGCGATACAGCCAGACCAACAGGCCTTCCAGCGCTTCGAAGTCCTCGGGATGAACCTCTTGCCGGGCTTCCAGACGCCACCCGCCTGCGGTCTCTTCGAGTCGAGAGCCGAGCATGCCGTCGATCTTCCACGCAGGACCGTCCTGGCCTAGAAACGGTTGCGGGTCGGTGCAGATCAGCTCCCCATCTTCATCCTCGACAATAGCGACGTAGCCCCTACCGAGTCGTAGCTCATCCTCAGGCGCTTCCCCCTGGCCGACCTGCCAGCGCAACTCTGCGATGTCCTCCCTCGACAGGTCGGCGCGAAGATCGAGGGAAATCACGAGCTCGTAGATATCAGCCACTGTCACACCGTATTACGGGCCAACGACAGATTCGATCGACCACATCGAGTGCTCGGTAATCGGCTGGCCAGTAGCGGACGTTCTGCACCGCACCAGGTTCCGACCGCCGGCGCCCGCGCTGGCCGGTTCGGTCAGCGCGGTATGCGGCATTACAGGTTGTCACGCTAGCCGTTTCAAGGCCGGTTGCTGGCACCAACTTGGCCGGGTGTCACCGGTGGCTGGAAGCCAACTTCAGGCCGAACCCAAGCAATATGGCTCCGGTGACCGTGTCCATCGCACGTCGCACGCCTTCTCGGTTCAGCCAAGTCTTCGCCGTGCCCGCAACGCTGATGATGACCGTGAACCAGACCATGCCTTCCACATTGTGCACCACCGCGAGAACGCAGCCCATCAGCAGATGTGGCACTCCGTCCGGCAAGAACTGCGGCAGCATCGCAGCGTAGAACACACCAACCTTCGGATTGAGCATATTCGTGCCCAGCCCGCGCGCCCACGCACCGAACACGCCTCGCGATGAATCGTCCACTGCGGCTTCAGTGGTCGCAATTGGGCGTTCGAGGCCAGTCCGAATCATGGCGATACCCATCCATACCAAATAGATTGCGCCGACAGTCCGCAGCACCGCGTAGGCGACCTCCGACGCTGTCAACAGCACCGAGACCCCCGCGGCGGCAGCCGCGCCCCACATCAGTGTGCCGCACCCGATCCCGACAGCCGAGGCGAACGCGTAGCGGCGGCCACGGCTCACCGCAGCCCGCAGCACGAGCGCGGTATCCAGACCAGGAATGAGGGTGAGTAAGCCAGCGACCGCGGCGAAGGATAGCAACGAGTGCAGCACCTGCACAGCGTATTCGGCCACCACCTCGAAGCCGGTGTGGATTCACACGCTCATCGGCATGAGCGCGCACTTGAGTCCACTAGAGCTAGCCGCCGGGGTGGGTGGCGGGAGGGCGGGCCGGTGGTGGCTGGAGCCCGGGTATGGCGCAGAGGTTATTCGGCTCCGGAACGTGAGTCGAGGTGTGAGCAGGGCGTTTGACGTGCAGGTATTCGATCGGACCCCGGTCGAGTTCCGTTTCAACGTCTAGCTTTTCACGTAACCACACCGAGCCCCGTCCAGATCCTTGGGTTGGGGCTCAGGTGGTCCCAATGGGTTGTTGCCTTGGAGATTGCCGAACTGGTTGGGTAGGTACGATGTTCAGTTCGACAAGATGCTGTTCACGGCACGCAAAGCTCAGCGGGCTGCCGGTGTAGGTCACGCGGTCACCCGCCCGGAAATCGGTGATGTCCGGACCGACCGCCTCGATCACGCCCGCCGCCTCGACGCCCATGCCGACCGGCAACGCCGCCGCGGTGGAGACCGGTGCGGAAGTAGGTGTCGGCGAAGTTCAAGCCGACCGCTTCATGCCGAATCCGGACCTCGCCCGGTCCGTGCTCGCCGACTTCGGCTGTCTCCCAACGCAATACCTCGGGTCCGCCGGTTTCGTAGAAGCGAACAGCTTGTGCCACAGTGCATCTCCTTCTGGACGCGACCGCGCCGGGGCGGCGATCGGCGTTCTGGGTCCGACAGGGGTAGCCCCACACCAGCCTCACGCTCAGCGTGATTCGTCTACTGCGCAGGGCGTGCGTCAACAGTGGCCGACCGAGGATCGCCGCCCAGCGGGTCGCGGTGACGGGGTTCAGGCCGATCAGGTCGCCGAGGACCGGTGTCGGAATGATGATGCGTCACCGCCTGCTGGGCCGATCACCTCGGTGTGCCGCTGACCGCAGTGGCAGGTTGGAACAGTTCAATCAGGTTGCCGGCGGGGTCGGCGAGCAGAATTTGGCGGCCGCCCGGGCCGCTGACCAGGTCGCTGCGGAACTTGATATCGGTTGCGCGGAGGCGTTCGATCTCGGCGTCGAGGTCGGCGACGACGAGGTGGATGCGATTGGCGCCCGGTCCGGCGGTGTCGGCGGGGGTGGCGCGTGCGCCGGAACTGGCTGGGCCTGAAAGCAATAGGCGCAGTGGGCCGCGGACGACGTCGGCGAAAGCGGGGATGGCGTTGGTGTGCAGGGTGAAACCGAGGTGTGCTGTGTAGAAGTCGGCCGCTGCCTGGACGTCATCGACGAGGTAGCGGACGCTGGCGTACTCGGTGGTGGATGTTGTCATCGGGCAGTCCTTTTCGTGAGAGTCGATAGCAGATAGCGGATGCGAGTGTCGATTTCGGCGGCCGTGGCTTGAAACCTCGGGTAAATGTCTTCGTCGCTGCCGTGTGAGGCTGCCGGGTCGGGGATGCTCCAGTGGATCCATCGAGGATCCTCACCGAAGTCTGGACAGACCTCACGGGCCTTGTCGCACAGGGTGATCACCGCATCGAAGCGATGATCGGCGAGGGTGTCGAGGCGGCGGGGGAGTCGGCCGGACAGGTCGATGCCGTATTCCTCCCGCAGCACTCGCACCGTGTCGGCATGCATGACCGGCTTCGGATTGCTTCCGGCGCTGAGCACCTCGACTCGGCCGCCGGTGCGCAAGCGCAACAGCTCTTCGGCGATCGCGGAGCGGGCGCTGTTGCCGGTGCAGACGAACAGCACCGCGAGCGGCGCCGAGGGTTCGAATGCGGCGGGCGCGGGCGTCATTCGTAAGGCCGGGTGCAGTACTGTCCCGGCTCCGGCGAGCATCTCGGCGCTGTGGTCCAAGTCCAGGTGGTAGTAGCTGTCTCGGCCGTCGTGACTGCTGCGCGTGGCGGTGACGAGGCCGCCGTCCCGTAGCAGTCGCAGGTGATAGGAGACCAGATTCTGGGGCTCGCCCACCCGGGCCACCAGCTCGCGCACGCGATAGTCGCTGTCCGACAGTTCGGTCAGCAGCTGCCAGCGCAAAGGGTGCGCGGCGAGATGAACAAATGGTGGGACCGCTTGACGAGTCGACGTCATGAGCTGAGGATAGCAGCAACTACATCAACCGTATTTGATGTATTTTCGGAATCGGTCTGCGTCAGGAGCATGGTGTCCAGAAAATCGATGTCGGTCGCGACGGACGAGCTGCGTCGCAGCTTGGGGTTGAGCGATGCTGTCGTGATCGGACTCGGCTCCATGATCGGGGCGGGGATCTTCGCGGCACTGGCTCCGGCGGCGCGAGCTGCGGGTTCGGGACTGTTGCTCGGGCTCGCGATCGCGGCGGTGGTGGCCTACTGCAATGCGACCTCCTCGGCGCGGTTGGCCGCACGCTATCCGGCCTCGGGCGGCACGTATGTGTATGGGCGCGAACGGCTCGGCGCGTTCTGGGGATATCTGGCCGGATGGTGTTTCGTGGTCGGCAAGACCGCATCCTGCGCGGCAATGGCATTGACCGTCGGCGCGTACGCGTGGCCGGAGCAGGCCCACGCGGTCGCCGCCGCGGCGGTCATCGCGCTGACCGCGGTGAATTATCGCGGCGTGCAGAAGTCGGTCCTGCTGACCCGGGTCATCGTGTCGATAGTGCTGGCCGTGCTCGCCGCGGTGGTGGTCGCGGCCTTCACCTCCGGCACCGCTGACGCCGCACGGCTGGAATGGGGTTCGGACATCACCGTTGTCGGGGTGCTGCAGGCAGCTGGACTGCTGTTCTTCGCCTTCGCCGGATACGCGCGGATCGCGACCCTCGGCGAGGAAGTCCGCGATCCCGCCCGCACGATTCCCCGCGCGATTCCGCTCGCCTTGGGGATCACCTTGCTCGTGTACGCGATTGTGCTGATCGCGGCGCTGAGTGTGCTCGGGCCACAAGGATTGTCCGAAGCAGCCGCTCCGCTGTCGAGCGTGGTGGGCGCCGTCGGTGCCGGCTGGCTCGAGCCGGTGGTGCGCACCGGAGCCGTGATCGCCGCGCTCGGTTCGCTTCTCGCCCTGATCCTCGGAGTCTCCCGCACGACGCTGGCGATGGCCCGCGACCGGCATCTGCCGCAGGCCTTGGCGGCGGTGCATCCCCGATTCGCGGTGCCGCATCGCGCCGAACTCGTGGTCGGCGCGATTGTCGCCATCGCCGCCGCGACCACCGACGTCCGTGCCGCGATCGGGTTCTCGTCCTTCGGCGTACTGCTCTACTACGCGATCGCCAACGCGGCCGCGTGGACACTGGCCCCGTCCGAGGGTCGACCGGCGCGGCTGATCCCCGTGGTCGGGTTGCTCGGCTGCCTGCTCCTGGCGTGCACGCTGCCAGCGCTGTCGGTGCTGACCGGCAGCGCGGTCGTCGTTCTCGGCGCCGCGATCTATCTCGTCCGCCGCAGGTCCACCGCGACCGCGTGATTCCCATGAAGCCCCGGCACCCACACCTCGACAGCTCCGGAGACAACCCGATGACCGGCCGCCCACCCGCACGCGGCACCGAATTTCTCAACGCCCCCCAACACGGCACCCCCGCCCTTGTCGAGAGCACGGCACGAGCCCTCCGCACCCATCTCTCCGAGTACCTGCTGGGTTCGGCCCAATAGCACCGATCCTCAACTGCCATCGCTTTCCTGATCGCGGTGTAAGCGACGGTTCGGGCCGGACCACGACAGCCGATATCGGAAACCGATACCGATCGGTGGACGAGCCCGAAGGTAGGCTCGGTGCTATATCGGCCAACGATATCGGGAGGCGAGTGCTGATGTCAGGACCGCAGCAGTGGTAGTCGAACTACAGCCATGACCGCGCGGTCGAGTCACCGCCTCACGGTCGCCGAGGCCCTGGTCGTCGCGACCGTGATCGTTGGCGGACTGTTCGGATCGCTGCTGGACCGAGCACTGGTCGCCACGCCCGCGTGGCGGGATCTGGGGGTGGCGGCGTGGGCCGATTACAGTCGCCATGCGGACCTCGGACCCGGTGACGTGGTGTACCCGGTCGGCGGGATCCTCTGGTGGGGGCTGGTTTTCGCGGCCGTGATCGCCTGCCGGCGAGATCGGTCGGTATCGCGCGCGGTCAGGGTGCCGCTGTACCTGACGGTGGTGGCGGTGCTCGGCGCGATCGTCTCAACCGTGATCGCCGCCCCGACGATGCAGCATGTCGGCCCGGTCGCCGACACCGACACCGCCGCGTTGCGGCACGCGTTCGACACGTTCACCGTGTGGGGTGTCTACGTGCGGGGCATCTGCTTCGCGGCCGGATTCCTGTGCAGCGTATGGGCGCTTGTCGTCATGCTGCTCGAACGGCGGCTACCGGTGCCGCACTCCTCGGACGGGACCACGACCCCGTAACACCGCCGGCGATCAACCCGAGGACCCATACCATGCGAACGCCATCGCCCCCCAAGCCACCATCTGAATGGGTACGCTCGATCCGACATGCCGTATCGGGTGACGATATCGAGAGGCGAGCGCTGATGGCAGCAACGCAGCGGTGGTCGTGGTCGCGGATACTCGGCGCGGACGGCCCGGCGGCGGTGATCTGTATCCGGATTGCGGTGGGGCTGGTGTTCCTCAGCGAGGGGATCCAGAAGTTCCTCTACCCGCACACACTGGGCCCCGGCCGATTCGACAAGATCGGGATACCGGCGGCGACGTTCTTCGCCAACCTCGACGGTGTCGTCGAAATCGTCTGCGGCACCTTGATCGTCGTCGGTCTGCTGACCCGGCTGGCGGCTGTACCACTGTTGATCGACATCAGCCTGGCGATCGTGCTGACCAAACTGCGCGAGCTGCGCCCCGGCGGATTCGGTGGCGTGCAAGGCTTCTGGGGCATGGCCCACGATGCCCGCACCGACATCGCGATGCTGCTCGGCCTGATATTCCTACTCTGGGTCGGACCCGGCCGCTGGTCACTGGACGCGATGCTGGCCCGGCGTGCTCAGCTCACCCGCAACAAGGCCATCAACCCGTAGTCCATGTGCAGCTGCTGGTGGCAATGCAGCAACGACGCGCCGAGCTGGTCGGCGACGATATCGATGGCCATCTCCTGGTAGCCGCCGAGCATCACCACATCCTTGCGCAACCCCGCGGTCGATGTCCCGGCGATGTGGGTGACTTCGAAGGTGTTGCGGTGCACATGAATCGGGTGGATATCGTCGGTGGCGTTTCGCCACCGCAACCGATACCGGCGTCGCCCACTTGCCAGGGCTGTCGCGCACCCGCCACGGGGGAGAAGATCGATATGAATGATGTTTTGCCGCAACGTGTCCCGCATCTAGATGGACTCGGCACTCGAGCGGTGGCCCGCCGCACCGGGGCCGGGGCGCGACGATGCCGCGCGTGCGCGATGACGTCTCGGGGGATGTAGCGGGGGAGACGTCGCACGGCGACCACCTCTCTGTGACCGCGATGAAAGTGGTTCTCGCGGTGTTGCAGTTCGCTGCGGGGCCGGGCCTGTATCACCAGCTCGGCTCGAATTCGGTGGGGACGGCGGAGCCGGGCGCGGTTCGCGCCTGGGCGACGGGGTCCCGGTAGTAATCGGACGAAAAACAACGACAGTGGCTTGACCAGCGGAGATAGCGCGCTCCTGGTTTGTCCTGCGGGGCATCGCGATTGGTGCTCGGCCTTCCCGCCTGACCCGCATCACCCCCCTGGCCGGGATCGCGCGCATTGTCGACCTCGAAGACACCAACGCCCGCGTTGCGCGAGAGCAACGACGCCCTTACCGCCGAGCGGGCCCGCGGTCCACGTCGGGGAACAAGTCACGCTTAGCGGGGTTGCTGCCGGGCGAATACACCGCACAGGGTGGCGCCGACGCGCGAAATTGTCTGTGACAGCCGGTCTTACCGTGACTCTCAGCCGTGCGGAGCCCATGGGCCGGGCCCTCATCGCTGCACGATGCGAGGGATCGCCGACGGTCGTGGCATAGTGAGGGTTGAGAACGGGCTTCTTACCAAGAATTTGCCCGGCTCACTACAGAGAAGAAGTTGTTTACAGCATGGCTCAAGGCAGTGTGAAGTGGTTCAACGGTGAAAAGGGCTTCGGCTTCATCGCTCAGGACGGCGGCGGCCCGGACGTCTTCGTGCATTACTCGGCCGTGAGCGGCTCGGGTTACAAGTCCCTCGATGAGGGTCAGCGTGTCGAGTTCTCGGTGGAGCAGGGCCAGAAGGGCCCCCAAGCCCAGGACGTCCACGCCATCTGATTCAGCGCGTTTTTGTCAAGAGCTTCGCACCGAGGTCGGTGCGAAGCTTTTTTCGTTGGGCCCGGTGCAGGTTGCCGCGTCCGCGGCGATGTCCACGAGAGCCGCAGCCCGGCCTGGACACCCGCACCCGCTGAAGGGGGTTCGCATAGAACTCCTGAAGCGCAGGATCTGCCAGAGATCGAACCGCACTCAGGGTAGATCGACATCGAGGCCCCCGGGCCATGAGCCCCGCCGCCCTCGATGGCCTCATTCGACTTCATGCGCAGACGGCGGCTCCACGCGAAACCGGCCCGGGCGGACACCCCGCGGTGACTGTTGTCGTGGGGTGTGGATCAGTGCTCCGAGTCCCGTGCTTCGTGCTCGTCGAGGGCGTGTTGCAGGGTGGCGTTGAGGGCGTGGGCCTCGGCGAGCTGATCTTCCAGGATCACGATCCGGCACGCCCCCCTCCAGGGAATTGCCCGCGTCGATCAGTTCGCGCACACGCGCGGCGATCCGCAGCTGATACCGCGAGTAGCGGCGATGCCCACCCGCCGAGCGTTGCGGGGTCAGCAGGCGCGCAGCATCGAGGGTTCGCAGGAAGGCTTGGGTGACGCCGAGGATCTCCGCCGCACGGCCCATGCTGTAGGCGGGGAAATCCTCGTCATCGAGTTTGTCCGCCCCACCCGCACCGGGGGTGGGATTTGTATCCGGTTGCTGCACAGTACCTCTCAAAGCTTATTGCAACGTCGGGAGGC
>NZ_JBHWHH010000239.1:0-8365 GCF_042732555.1 Nocardia sp. NPDC059764 | reverse complement strand
GGTGGCTGCTGGACGCGGCGAGCAGGGAGGCGGCGGCGCGGCGCCCCCGGGCCTCGTGGGGGGTGCGCACCGTGAAATCGGTGCGCACCCCGGTCGCGGCGCTCTCCGGCGGGCAACGCCAGACCGTGGCGATCGCCAAAGCCGTGCTGTGGAACAGCAATCTGGTGCTGCTCGACGAACCCACCGCGGCGCTCGGCGTCGCGCAGACACGGCAGGTGCTGGATCTGGTGCGGCGGCTGGCCGAACAAGGACTCGGGGTGATGTTGATCAGCCACAACCTGGCCGACGTGTTCGAGGTCGCGGATCGGATCGCGGTGCTGTACCTGGGGCGGATGGCCGCGCAGGTGCGGACCGCCGACGTCACCACCGGGCAGGTGGTGGAATTGATCACCGCCGGACGCTCGGGGGACCTCGGGTTGGCGCGCCCGGAAGCGGTGGCATTGTGAGCGAGGAATCCGCCGGTATGGCCGATGTTTCGCAAGCGACGGCCGAATCCGGGACCGCCGTCACCGACTTCGGAATCGACACCACGACACTGTCGGTACGAGAAGCCTCGAGCAACTATGTGGCTCGGCTGCGCGGCGGCGAGATCGGTTCGCTGCCAGCGATTCTCGGCCTCGTGGCGTTGATCGTGTTCTTCTCGGCCCTCTCGGATGTGTTCTTCTCACTCAACAACATCGCCAACCTGCTGGCGCAGGGCGCGGGGCAGACCATCATCGCCATCGGGATCGTGTTCGTGCTGCTGATCGGCGAGATCGATCTGTCGGCGGGCACGGCCTCCGGGGTGGCGGGCGCGGTGCTGGCCATGCACTACGTGGAGAACGGGAACCTGTTGACCGGCATGGGGTCGACGGTGTTCTTCGTGTTCAACGCCATGCTGGCGCTGGCCGCGATCCTGGCGGGGCTGCTGCGGATCTGGCCGGGGGTGGCGTTCTCGCTGCTCGGGATTCTGCTGACGGTCCTGGGCCTGTCCGCGAATCCGTGGGTGGAGATGCTGCTCGCGGTGTGCGTGGGCGCGGCCATCGGATCCATCACCGGGTTCCTGATCGCCAAGATCGGGATGCCGTCGTTCGTGGTGACGCTGGCGCTGTTCCTGGCGTGGCAGGGCGTGATCCTGCAGCTCATCGGGGAGGGCGGGGTGCTGGGGATCAGTTCCTCGCATGTGCTCGACGCGGTGGCCAACGGGAATCTGTCGACGGTGGGCAGCTGGGTGCTGTGCGTGGTGGCGGCGGGCGGGTACGCCGTGGTCACGCTCGGCGGGCACGTGCTGCGTCGGCGGCGGGGGCTGGTGACGCGGCCGACGGCGCTGGTGGTGGTGAAGGTTTCGGCGCTGGTGATCTTCGCGATCGTCGTGACGGCGCTGCTCACCGTCAACCGGTCGCCGAGCTCGCTGATCGTCATTTCCGGTGTGCCGTACGTGGTTCCGATCGTGCTGGTGTTGCTGGTCGCCGGAACCTACGTGCTGACGCGGACCACCTACGGCCGTCATATCTACGCGGTCGGCGGCAATGTCGAGGCCGCGCGGCGCGCGGGCATCAATGTCACCCAGTTGCGGGCCAGCGTTTTCGTGATCAGTTCCGCGTGCGCGGCGGTCGGGGCGATCGTCTACTCCTCGAAGGTCGGTTCGGTGGATCCGCAAGCGGGCGGGCTCAATACGCTGCTGTTCGCGGTCGGCGCGGCCGTGATCGGCGGGACGTCGCTGTTCGGCGGGCGCGGGCGGGTGGCCGACGCGGTGATCGGCGGCGCGGTGCTGGCGGTGGTGTCGAACGGGCTGGGCCTGCTGCGGCAACCGGCGGCGGTGGTGTCCATCGTGACCGGGCTGGTGCTGCTGCTGGCCGCTTCCGTCGACGCGCTGTCGAGACGCCGCGTGGCGATGTCCGGTCGGTGAGCCGCGCGATGGTATATCCGAGTTCATGACCGTCGCCCGTCCGGACGAGGTGCGCCGGTTCAACCGGTCGACCCTCCTGCGGCTGCTACACACCGGAGGCCCCGCCACCCGCGCGACCCTCGCGGCCGCACTCGGGCTCAACCGATCCACCATCAAGATGCTCGTGGACGGGCTCGCAGAGGACGGCGTGGTGGAGGAGAAGGTGCCGCGGCTGGCCCGTGGGGCCGGGCGGCCGTCGCTGCTGGTGCTGCCGCAACCCGAGGCGGCGGTGGTGCTCGCGGTGGACGTGCAGGTCGAGCACGTGGGGATCGCGCTGGTCGGGTTCGGCGGGCAGATCATGGTCCGCAACAGCTGGAATCTGCGTGGGCGGCAACGGGAACCGGACGAGGTGATCACCCACGTCGCGGAATCCTCGGCGATCCTGGCCGAGGATCTGGGGCTGCGACCGGTCGCGGCCGGGGTGTGCGTGCCCGGGGTGGTGCGGCGCGCCGACGGGCTGGTGCACAATGCCGCGAATCTGCGCTGGGGCGAGGTGGCGCTCGGGCAGCGGCTGCGAGCGGTGCTGGATGTGCCGGTCACGGTCGGCAACGACGCCGAATTCGGCGCTCTCGCAGAGCATGTCAGGGGCGCGGGGCGCACCGCCGCCGACGCGGTGTTCGTGTCCGCCGATGTCGGGGTGGGCGGCGGGCTCATCGCCCAGGGCGCGCTGTTGCGCGGGCAGGCCGGGTACATGGGCGAGATCGGGCATATGACGGTGCGACCCGGCGGGCGAAAGTGCTACTGCGGCAACGAGGGCTGTTGGGAGGGCGAGGTGGGGGAGGCGGCGCTGTGCCGGGCCCTGGGCATGCCAGAGCACGGGCCGCGCGGCGCGATCGTGGCCGAACTGCGTGCGCTGGGCGGGAATTGGGAATCCCCGCTCGGCGAGTACCTGGACTGGCTGACGCTCGGGCTGGTCAATGTCGTGAACATTCTCGGACCCGAACTGGTGGTGCTGGGCGACCTGTTCACCGCGCTGCCCGACGCGGCGATCGCACGGGTCCGTGAGGAGGTGCACCGGCGCAGCATGGTGAGCCGGGCATTCGGCGGGGTGCGGATCGAGAAGTCCTGTCTGGGACCGGATCTCAAACTGCTGGGAGCGGCCGAGGCGGCGTTCGAGGGCGTGCTCAGCATGCTGTGATCCGCCGCTGCCGGCTCGGCGCGGGCGGCGCGATACGGGTCCGGGGTGCGAAGTTCGTGCCCTGGTGGCGCGGGCCGGTGCGGCCGGAGTTGAATACAGGCATGGAGCAGCTTCCCGAGGACTGGCAGCGGGGGATCGTCATCGTGGCGCATCCCGACGACATCGAGTATGGGGCCGCCGCCGCGGTCGCGCGCTGGACCGGGCAGGGTAAGGACATTCGCTACGTGCTGGTCAGCAGTGGTGAGGCCGGTATCGCGGGGCTGTCGCCCGCCGAGGCCGGGCCGCTGCGCGAGGACGAGGAGCGGGCCTCGGCCAAGATCGTCGGCGTCAGCTCGGTCGAATTCCTCGGCTACCCGGACGGCCGCATCGAGGAATCCCTCGCCCTGCGACGCGACCTGGCCGCCGCCATCCGCCGCCACCGGCCCGAAATGGTGCTCCTGTTCAACTACGGCGACACCTGGGCCCGCGGCTACGTCAACTCCGCCGACCACCGCGCCGTCGGCCGCGCCGCCCTCGACGCCGTCTCCGATGCGGGCAACGAGTGGATCCACCCCGACATCGCCGATCTGCCCGCCTGGTCCCCGCGCTGGGCCGCCGTCTACGGCGTCGGCGACGGCAGCCACGGCCTCGACGTCACCGACACGGTCGAGGCCGCCGTCGAATCCCTCACCGCCCACCGCCGCTACCTCGAGGTCCTGAGCCCCGAACCGGTCGAAGCCCAGGCCCGCGCCGTCATCGAGATGACCACCGGACCCAAGGAGGGTTTCCCCGCCGCCCGGGCCCTCAGCTTCGAGCTCTACCACTTCGCGGGCTGAGCTGGGACTTCGACGCCGGCCCGGCGGCACGGTATCGGAAGACGGGTGAGGTTCCGGAAGTGTCGGGCGGGTGTGGCACCCTGGCTGCGTGCGAGTAGCGGTGGTGGCCGGGCCTGATCCGGGGCATGCGTTTCCGGCGATTGCGTTGTGTGAACGATTGCTGGCGGCCGGGGACGAGCCGGTGCTGTTCACCAGCCCGCGCTGGTTCGACGCCGCGCGGGACGCCGGGATCGGGGTGCGACGGCTCAAGGGCCTCGCGCCGCGGGCCGAGGACGACGACAGTGACGCCGGGGCGCGGATTCATCAACGGGCCGCGCATATCTCGACCGAGATTTTGCCGGATCTGAGCGCCATGCTGCCCGAACTCGTGGTGTCGGATGTGCTCACCGCCGGCGGCGGGATGGCCGCGGAGCGGTTGCGGCTGCCGTGGGTGGAACTGTCGCCGCATCCGCTGTACCTGCAGTCGAAGGGGTTGCCGCCCATCGGGAGTGGCCTCGCGGCGGGGGAGGGGCTGCGCGGTCGGGCCCGGGACTCGGTGCTGCGCGGGCTGAGCTCGCGCGCCGTGCGGCGCGGGGAAGTGCAGCGTGAGCAGGCGCGGGCCAGTATCGGCCTGCCCGCGGAGGATCCGGGGCCCGATGCCCGGCTGATCGCCACGCTGCCCGCCCTGGAGGTGCCGCGGCCGGACTGGCCGGAGAACGCCCACCTGGTCGGGCCCCTGCTGTGGGAGCCCACCTCTCACATCCTCGACTTGCCGCCCGGTGACGAACCGCTGGTCATGGTCGCTCCCTCCACCGCTCAGACCGGCCAGGTCGGTCTGGCGGAGGCCGCATTGGCGGCGTTCGAGGGCGCGGGCGTTCGTGTCGCCATTTCCACTCTCGACACCCCGCCCACCGACCTCCCGTCCTGGGCCACAGCCGGTTTGGGTCGTCAGGACGAACTGCTGCGCCACGCCTCGGTCGTGATCGGCGGCGGCGGACACGGTCTGCTCGCCAAGACCCTGCTGTCAGGTGTTCCGATCGTCACCGTTCCCGGTGGCGGCGACCAGTGGGAGCTCGCCAATCGCGCGGCCCGCCAAGGCAGTTCCCTGTTCGTGCGGCCGCTCACCCCTGAGGCCCTGCGGGACGCGGTGAAACGCATCCTCGACGATCCCGCCTACAAGACCGCCGCCGAGTCGGCCGCCGCCGGCATCGCCGACACCGTCGACCCGGTCGAGATCTGTCACGCCGTGGTGCGCTGACGCCGCCTGCTCGGCGAGTGCCGGACCAGCCGCGCGAGCTCCGTACCAACCGGTCGTGCACGAGTCGGGTGATCCGGTCGGACCGGTATGCCACCGGCCGGATCCGGTCGGTGGCGTAGGCTCGCGGCCGTGCGGCTGACGGAGTTTCAGGAGTTGATGCATACCGAGTTCGGCACGGCGCGCGCCGACGCGCTGCTGGCCGATCACGTGCTGCCGTCCATGGGGCGGACCGGCGCGCAGGCCATCGAGGCGGGGGTCGATCCCCGCGACGTGTGGCGGGCGCTGTGCGCGGAATTCGATGTGCCGAAGTCGCGCTGGTGAATTCGGGTTACCCGGCGGACTGTTCCGACTGGGTCTTCTTCGCGTAGTGCCGCGTCGCCTTGGCGCGATTGCCGCACGCCGCCATGGAATGCCAGCGGCGGGTGCCGTTCTTCGAGGTGTCCAGGAACCACAGGACACAGTGCGGGTGCGCACACTGCTTGATGCGTTCGGGGGAGCTCGCCAGCAGGTGTAGCAGGTTGTCGGCGGCGAGCCAGGCGGGTAGCCAGGCCGGGTCGGCGACCTCGGGGACGTCGGCCGGGCCCGCTGCGGTCAGAGCGCGGCGGATGCGGCCGTGCGCGAGCACCGCGTTGAGGTCGTCGGCGATGTGCGGATCATCCGCGGAGTCGGCCTTGACCACGCGCAGAATCGCGTCGCGGGCGGCTATCAGGGCGTCGAGCGTGTCTTCGTCGGCGGGGACGTCGAGATCGTTGTCGGCCAGCCACTGCCGGGCGCCGGCCACATCGGTGAGCAGATCCTGCGGGCCCGTCTGCGCTATCCAGCGCGTGTTGAGCAGGTCCAACGCGGGCGGTTCACCGAGGTGGGGGCGTGGTTCGGGCACGTCTGAGGGTAACCGGCTCCTTGTCGTCATCGGATCATCCACTCCCTTCTAACCAGACAAATCAACTATAGGGGTTGACGCTGGGCGACCCCTGCGATTAACTTCTAACCTGTCAAACAAGCAACATGGGTTAGATCATCCGAAGGGATTCATCATGACCGCACCCGTCCTCGCCACCGGGCACATCGGCCTCAATGTCACCGACCTCGACCGCTCGGTGTCCTTCTATCGGCGCGCACTCGGCTTCGAACAGCTCGGCGCGGGCGGGGAGGGCGCGCAGCGCTTCGCCTTCCTCGGGCGGGACGGGCAGTTGCAGGTCACGCTGTGGCAGCAGAGCGACGGCGAGTTCTCGGCGAAAACTCCCGGCCTGCACCACCTCTCGTTCCAGGTCGACACCATCGACCAGGTCCGTGCGGTGGAGACCGCGCTGAAGGACCTCGACGTCGCGTTCGCCCACGACGGCGTCGTCGCCCACGGCGAGGGTGCGGCCTCCGGCGGCATCTTCTTCATCGACCCGGACGGCATCCGCCTCGAGGTCTACGCGCCCTCGGGCGCCGAGCATGCTCCAGCTCCCTCGGGCAGCGCCCCGACCTGCGGGTTCTTCTGAGCCGGAATATCGGACTGCCACTGCGGGATTCGCATGGGGTGCCACTGCGGCGCCTCGCCACCGAACCGAGCCCCGAAGGGAAACGGCCATGAACGACATGCAGATCCGGGACCTGCCCGGCGGGGTCGCCTATCACCCCGGGGAACTGGCGGTGCAGCGGCGACTGGGCCAGGCCGACATCGCGCAGCGGGTCGGCCGGATGATCCGGCCCGACATTCCGGCCGCCGCCGCGCAATTCCTGGCCGAACAGCCGATGATCGTCCTGGCCGCCGCCGATGACGCGGGCCATATGTGGGCAGGCCAGCTGGCGGGGTCGCCCGGGTTCGTCCACGCCGCCGGCGAGCGCGTCATCGAGGTCGAGGCGACACCGGTGGCGGGTGACCCGCTGGCCGAATCGCTGCGTGGCGCACGGCATGTCGGGATGATCGCCTTGCAGCCGCAGACCCGCCGCCGCATGCGGGTCAACGGGGTGATCGCGCCCACCGCGACCGGACTGCGCATCGACACCGAGCAGGTGTATTCGAACTGCCCGAAGTACATTTCCCGACGAGGGGTCGAGGAATGGGTTTCGGGCGTGACACCGGAGGTGCGCCGCGGCACGGAGTTGGATGCCGCGCAGCGGGAACTCGTCTCACGCGCCGACACCTTCTTCGTCGCCTCCGCCGACGCCGACGGGCACGCCGACGCCTCCCATCGCGGCGGCAATCCCGGCTTTCTGCAGGTGCTTTCCCCGACCCGCCTGCGCTGGCCCGACTACCGCGGCAACTCCATGTTCATGACCCTCGGCAATATCGCCGCCGACCCGCGCTGCGGCCTGCTCCTGCCCGACTGGGGGACCGGGGCCACTCTGCAACTCACTGGAACCGCCGAGATCACCTGGGACGAGGCGGTTTTCACGCCCGGCGCGCAATGCGCCGTCGACTTCACCGTCACCGAGGTCGTCGAGATCTCGGGCGCCACGCCCCTGCGCTGGACCGACCCCGAGCTGTCGCCGGTCAACCCCTGATCCGCGATCCTCGTCAACCCGAAAGGCTCACCGCCATGCGTCCTCCACTGCCGCCCTTCGACCTGGAATCCGCGAAGCAGAAGGTTCGCGCCGCCGAAAATGCCTGGAACACCCGCGATCCCGAGAAGGTCGCGCAGGCGTACACCGAGGATTCCGTCTGGCGCAATCGCGACGAATTCCTCATCGGCCACGCCGAGATCGTCGACTTCCTGAAGCGTAAATGGTCCAGCGAGAACGGCTACGCCCTGCGCAAGGACCTGTGGACCTTCACCGAGAACCGCATCGCCGTTCGCTTCCAGTATGAATGGCACGACGACGAGGGCCGGTGGCATCGCAGCTATGGCAACGAACTCTGGGAGTTCGCGTCCGACGGCCGCATGTCGCGCCGCGAGGCCAGCATCAACGATGTGCCGATCGCCGAGTCCGAGCGTCGCATCTTCGGCCCGCGCACCGAGGAGGAGGACGACGCCCTCCTCCCCGTGCGCTAGCGGTCAGATCAGCGCGGGAGCGGGGGCCGGTTCGGTATCGCGTTCGTGGGTGCGGAAGAGCGCGAATACCGCGACGCCACACACGATTCCGACGGCGCTCGCCACCGCGACCGCCGAATCCAGACCCGTCACGAAATGCGGCAGCGTCGGACGGCCGTCACCGGCGGCGCCGCGGAACACGGTGCCCAGCACCGCGACCCCGAGCGCCAGGCCCAGCTGCCGCGCGGTGTTCACCGCCCCGGCCGCCGTCCCGCTCTGCTGCGGCGC
>NZ_JBHWHH010000238.1:0-8370 GCF_042732555.1 Nocardia sp. NPDC059764 | reverse complement strand
GAGGTGTTCCGCGGTGGAGCCGGTCAGCCCTGCGGGTGGCAGCCGTTGGATTCGAAGGCGGTCTTCGAGGTGTAGGAGCCGTCGGGCAGATAGGAACCCATGACGGCCTTCTCGTCACCGGGGGTCTTGGTGTCCTGCACCGCGTGGCCGAACCCCTTGTCGGCCATCATGTTCCGCATGATCAGGTAGCCGTCGTCGGGGTGTCCGGCACCGTCGCCGGTCGGCGAAAGGGGCAGCCACGCCACACCGCATGCTTCGGTGGCGTTGGCGGGACGGTCCCCGGGCAGGCTGGCCACGATCGTGTAGTGCCGGTCCGCGGTGAGCGGGAGCTGTTCGTCGTAGAGGCAGCCGGTGACCTTCGTGGTCGCCATCGACTCGTTGTTGCACAGCGACCAGTAGCGCAGGTCGACCCCGCCCTCCATGCGCTGTTCGCTGCCGAGGGTGCGCGGGGTGCGCGGCAGGGTGCCGTTGAGGACCAGGACCGGGCCGAAGCCACGGCTGATATTGGCCGTCACGTACTGGTTGTCGATATTGGAGTACTGGCCGCCGGTGCGCGCGGGCGTCCCGGTGCACTGACCCATGTAGGTGCAGCCCAGGCCGAACTGGACGTTATAGAAGGTCCGCCATTCCGGCGACTGCGCCGCGGGGAAGGTGGCCGGTTTGCCGGGCTGATCGCGCAGCGCGGTGTACTTGTCCAACGGCAGCTTCGAGATCGGCGGCGTGGTGGTTGCCGCACTCATCGCACCGCAGAGCTCCGTGCCGGTGAGCACCTTGCCGTCGGAGAGGTGCAGTTCCGGTTCGGGCAGGCCCGCGCCACCGGTGATGTCGCGGTCGCGGTCGGGCAGATAGAGCCGGTAGATCAGCATCGTGCGCTGCTGCCCGGGGACGCCGGCGTACAGGGTGTTCTGCTGTGCGCCGGTCGCGGGCGCGGTCTGGTCGAGCACGGTCACCGTGTAGTTGCGATCGCCCTCGCCCTTGCGATTGGCGTCGGCCAGGTACGGATTGTGCGAACCCCGGTCGGGGGCGGTGGCGGCGTCGTTGAGCGCCGCGGTGGGGGCGGTGGTGGTCGTGTCGTAGGAGTTCAGCGACTGGTAGCGCGCATGCGCGTACTGGCCGTGCAGCTCCAGCTTCGCTCCGGCCGGAATCGAGAACTGTGCTGCCCAATACAGCGCACCCGAATCCGGAAAGGCGTAGTTGAGTTCCTGATTCGTGGCCGAGAAGGTCGGGCCGAACCAGAAGCACGACGACGTCGGATGGTCCTTCGACGGTGCGTTGTCCGCGTCGGCGGACGCGTGCGCGGCAGTGGGGATCAGAGTCAGCGCCGCGGCGAAGGCCGTCGCGGCGAGTCTGCGAAGAGGCGGCGTCATCGACGCTCCTTGTGATCGGGCTTACGTTACCGGTGGGAAAACTATGACGAAATGGAACATTCGTCAATAGTGTTCCGTTCGGTACCTTCCCGCGCTGTGTGCCGCTGTTAGGGTTTGCCTGTGCGCCGACGATCAGCCACCTCCGCGGAACCGAGCCCCCCGACGGTCCGCCGTCCGACCGCGGACGACGCACGCCGCGTGGCGGTGTGGCGATTTCAGCACGGCGAGCGCGTGGACATGAATACCGTTGCCTCGCAACTGGGTATCGGCCGCACTACGCTGTACCGCTGGGTCGGCGATCGCGAAAAGCTCATGGACTACGTGATTCTCGAATCCGTCGACGACCTGTGGCGGCAATCCCTCACCGCCGCAGCCGGAGACGGCATCGAGTACGCCCTCGACGCCGTCGCCCGCTTCATCCGGGCAACCACCGCCTACGCCCCCCTGGCTCGTTTCGTCGAACGCGAACCGAATCTGGCGCTGCGCGTCCTGCTGGACCCGGCCGGCTTGGTCGTCACCGCCCTGACCAGCGGCCTCGCCGCCGCGATCACCGCCGCCGCCCCCGAATTGGAGGTCCCCCCGCCGACCTACGGTGTCCTGTCGGTGGCCGCCACCGCTGTCGTCTGGGCCAACGTCGCGGGCGGCCGCGAGCCCGACATCGACTCGACCGTCGCCATCATGCGCACCGTGCTCCTCGCCCACGAGCGCCGGGAACCGTGAATCCGCGCAGGCCACATCGCCTGGTGTGCCCCTGACCTCGGTGACCGAGTCGCCTGGGATAAAATCGGTGGTTCTTGTGTGTCGACACGACGCACAATCGCTCAGTTAACCATCGGCATCCGCTGCACCCGAGGAGACGCTTGTGATCACCGCGACCGACCTGGAGGTCCGGGCCGGAGTCCGCACCCTGCTGACGGCGCCGGGCTCGGCGCTGCGGGTGCAGGCCGGTGACCGGATCGGGCTGGTGGGCCGCAACGGTGCCGGCAAGACCACCACACTGCGCATTCTCGCCGGTGAAGGTGAACCCTACGCGGGCAAGGTCATTCGTTCGGGAGAACTGGGATATCTGCCCCAGGACCCGCGCGAGGGCAACCTCGACATGCTCGCCAAGGACCGGGTGCTGTCGGCGCGCGGCCTCGACACCCTGCTGCGCGAGATGGAGAAGCAGCAGGCGCTGATGGCGGAGGTCGCCGACGAGAAGGAACGCGACAAGGCGATCCGCAAGTACGGCCGCCTCGAGGAGCGCTTCTCGGCCCTGGGCGGTTACGTCGCCGAGAGCGAAGCCGCCCGCATCTGCCACAGCCTCGCCCTGCCCGACCGGGTGCTGAACCAGCAGTTGCGCACCCTGTCCGGTGGTCAGCGTCGTCGAATCGAGTTGGCGCGCATCCTGTTCAGCGCCTCCGACGGCAGCGGCGGCAAGTCCGACACCACGCTGCTGCTCGACGAGCCCACCAACCACCTCGACGCCGACTCCATCAACTGGCTGCGCGGCTTCCTGCAGAACCACGACGGCGGCCTCATCGTCATCTCCCACGATGTCGAACTGCTCGGTGACGTGGTGAACAAGGTGTGGTTCCTCGACGCCGTGCGCGGCGAGGCCGACATCTACAACATGGGCTGGAAGAAGTACCTCGACGCCCGCGCCACCGACGAACAGCGCCGGGTGCGCGAGCGCGCCAATGCCGAGAAGAAGGCCTCCGCGCTCAAGCAGCAGGCCGCCAAGCTCGGCGCCAAGGCCACGAAAGCCGCTGCGGCACACCAGATGGTCAAGCGCGCCGAGCGCATGCTCAACGAGGTCGACGACATTCGCGTGGCCGACAAGGTGGCCCGGATCAAGTTCCCCGAGCCCGCGCCCTGCGGCAAGACGCCGCTGATGGCCACGAACCTGACCAAGCTCTACGGGTCCCTCGAGATCTTCACCGGCGTGAACCTGGCCATCGACAAGGGCAGCCGGGTCGTCATCCTGGGCCTCAACGGCGCCGGTAAGACCACCATGCTGCGGCTGCTCGCGGGCGTGGAGAGCCTGACCGCGGGCCAGATCGATCCCGGTCGCGGCCTCAAGATCGGCTATTTCGCCCAGGAGCACGACACCCTCGACGACGAGGCCACGGTCTGGGAGAACATCCGCCACGCCGCCCCCGACGCGGGCGAGCAGGACCTGCGCGGTCTGCTGGGCGCGTTCATGTTCTCCGGACCGCAGCTCGAGCAGCCCGCGGGCACGCTCTCCGGCGGTGAGAAGACCCGTCTCGCCCTCGCCGGTTTGGTGTCCTCGGCGGCGAATGTCCTTCTGCTGGACGAACCTACGAACAACCTCGACCCGGTCTCGCGTGAGCAGGTGCTCGACGCGCTGCGGAGTTACGCGGGCGCGGTGGTGCTGGTGACCCACGACCCGGGCGCGGCCGAGGCGCTCAACCCCGAACGGGTCATCATGCTGCCCGACGGCACCGAGGACCACTGGTCGCAGGACTACCTGGAACTGATCCAGCTGGCCTGAGCGTGTGTATTCCGGGCCCGGAAAAACCACCGTCCGGGCCCGGAAACTCGCCTCCCGCACCGAAAAACGCGTGTTCGCCAAAACTCGGTGATTCACATCACACCGTTTCGTTGATCACAGGCATCCGAGTCTCTACCCTGGAATGAGGCGCCCACGGCGACTCGGAGGAAGCCATGAGTGACAGGCCCGCACAGGGTAAAGCCGTATTGGGTAAAGGCACGCGCGTCACCGGGAAATCCCGCGATCGCTTGCAATCCCAGCTCAAGAAGCAGTACGAGGCCGGAGCCAGCATCCGGTCCCTAGCCAGGGAAACCGGGCGGTCGTACGGCTTCATTCACAACGTGCTCGTGGAGTCGCATGTGCAACTCCGCAGCCGGGGCGGTGCCAACCGCCGCAAGGCCGGCAAGCCCGTCAGCAAGTAGCGTCCCGTTCCGGGAACACGATCGCGGGGACCCGGCCGGTGAATGCCGGTCTGGGACTTGCGATCTCGCTCCGCTCGCGATGGCGTGCGGCCGCTACGGGGTTACGGTTCCGTCGCCGAGTACCAGCAGGTTCGCCAGGCTCCGGAAGATCGGCAGACCGGTCTTGATCTCGAGATAGGCGAACTGCCCCTGGGGGTTCACCTCCAGGAAGTAGAACTCGCCGTCGAGGCCCACCCGCAGGTCCAGCACGCCGAAAGCCAGTCCGAGCGCGCCCATCAGCGTGGTCAGCGACTTGCTCACCGAGGCGGGCAGGCGATCGGCGGTGAACGCCACCGAGGTGTCCAGGCGCGAATCCACCCGTCCCACACCGGATTGCGAGTCGATGCGCACCACCCACTCGATGCCGTCCACCCACACGATGCGCAGGTCGCTCTCGGCGTGGATGTAGTCCTGGAAGATGGTGGGGGAGTTGCGGATCGTGGCGAGCCGGTCGAAATCGGCCGGGGTGAACAGGCGGGTCTCGGTGAACGCCCCGCGCCCGGTGCCGGAGCGCTTGTAAACCACTGGCCCGGGCCGGGATTCGACGAAGGAGCGCGCCTCGTCGGGATCATTGGTGACGAGGGTTTCCGGAATCGCGAATCCGGCCCGGGCGGCGGTCTCCAACTGCACGATCTTGCGCCCCGCGGTGCGGTCGGCCCCGGGGTCGTTGACCCACAGGGCCGGGATCGACCACAGCAGCCCCTGTAGGAAGCCGTCGCACTCGGCGCGGCGGTAGTCGTCGTCCTCGGCGCTCAGCCCGCCCGGCACCAGGGTGGGGTGCGGGCGTCGCCACCACACCGAGGTGACGTCGTCGAGTCCGAAGATGTGCGACAGGCTGCGGTAGGAGCCGTCCGCGCCGAGCCGGAAAGTGCCGTTCTCGCGCGGGAAGTCACGCATGTCGAGCCGAATCGGACTGTGCCCGTGAAATTTACGCAGCGTAGCGGCGAGGGCGTCGCCGTGGAGATCCTCGGCCTCGGTGACGATGAGGACCGAGCCCATGGTGCGGGCGGCCATGCGTGCCCGTCAGTCGAGGCTGTCGCAGGCGATGCCGTCGTCGCTGCCGCTGTGCGACCGGGTCTGGCAGCAGGTCATGGTGGCCCCGCCGACCCCCGGCCCCGCGGTCAGATCCAGTCCGCGCGCCCAGATCTCGGTCTGCCGGCGCAGCTCGTCGTCACCGCGCGCGGGACTCTGCTCCGGCGCCAGCGTCAGCGGACGGTCGGTGACCTCGACGCGACGGCGCTGGGTGAAATCGGCAGTGGCGCCGGACCGAACCCGCACCAGGACCGGACGGCCCTCACAACCGCTCTGCGCACTCGCAGCGTCCCACCGGGCGATGTCGAGCACATCCGCGCGATCCAGGGTCCAGGTGCCGTCGCCGACGCGCACGCTGATACTTCGCTCGGTGGCTGCGACAAGGTAGCCGGGTAGCGGTGGCGAGGTGTTGGCGAGGGTCGCCGATCCCGTTCGGTGCAGGGCGCCGGTCATGCGGAACTCCGATCTGCTCGGGATTTGCTGCGGGGCCGAGCGTGATCTGAATCATATCCCGCGACGGGTCGAATTCGGTCCGCATCGACAGATTTCAGCCACCTCGGCAAACTTCGCCGGGGTTTCGGAAATCGCTCCCGCCGAAAGATTTTCGCTGAACAACGGGGGCGGGTGGGGACGGGCGTCGCGGGGCTAGAGGCCCAGGGCGCCGGGCGAGTCGGCCACGGCCCGCAGTGCCGCACCGGGATCCGCAACAAGTTTGCGGGCCGCGAGGTCGAGAATGCCGGACGCGGCGTCGATCTCCGCGGACACGGTACTGTCGAGTTTCACGATGCGCTGGCGCATCCGGAAGATCTTTCCGCCGGTGAATTCGAACTCGCAGCTCACCATCACCTCGTCGCCGAGATGCAGTTCCCGCTGGTACTTGATGGTCTGTTCCAGCACCACCGGCCCGATCCCCGCGGCCACCATCTTGTCCCCGGCGATGCCCGCGGCCTTCAGCAACTCCCAGCGCGCGTGCTCGGCGTACTGGAGGTAGACCGCCTGATTGAGATGCCCGTTGATGTCGAGCTCATAGCCGCGCACGGTGATGGGAACAGAGAATGCCATGCAAGGTCCAACCCGGGACGACTCGATGATCATTCCGCGTTTCGAGTTGCCTACGGCACAGTCGGCCCGGCGACTCCCGGGCTACCCGCCGGGCGGGAGGGTCCGGCGGGTGTTGCGATCGGTTGCCGGTGAACCGCGTCGGCGCTCGGCGAATACGCGGCGCGGCAGGCGAACTCGCGTGTTCAGGCGCGGTTCGCGGCGCGCTCGGCCCACCACCGCGGGGCGTCGATGAAGTAGTTGTCGTATTCCTTCTGCGCCGCCTCGATGTCGGCCGGGGTGGTCTGTCCCAGCGCCAGCTGCTCCAGGAATCGGAAGTACCCGTGCCGCTCCACGCCCGGCATGAGGGCGATGAACAGGCGGGCCGAGGAGCCGGGGACCGCGCCGAAGGCGTGCGGCATGAACTTGGGGACCACCAGCGCCCCGCCCGCGCCGACCGTGACGATCTCGTCCCCAGCCATGACCTGCAGTTCGCCGTCGGCGACGAAGAACAGCTCGTCGGAGAGCGTGTGATAGTGCGGCGCGGCCCCGTCGGCGCCCTCGGCCAGCGTCACCTCCACGGTGCTGACCGATCCGCCCGCCTCCTCGGAGTCGATGAGCAGGCGCACCGAGGCGGGCTGCCCCGCGCCGATGATCTCGGAGTCCTCGGGGCGGCGGATGGCGGCGGGGCGGGAAGCGGCGTTCATGACAAGCTCCGAATCATTCGGTGATTGATAATTCGCTACCGAACTATATGGCATCGAATAGAGTGTTGTCCATGGGTGAGAACGAGACCGACGCCGTGGACACCATCGCGGCACAGTGGCGGCGGGAACGGCCGGACCTGGACGGCGAGGCCATGGAGGTCATCGGCCGACTGGGCAGGCTGGCAGCGATGGCGGGCGCGAAAATCGAAACGGTGTTCACCGCACACGGATTGCAGCGCGGCGAGTTCGATGTGCTTGCGGCGCTGCGCCGTTCGGGGGAGCCCTACGAGCTCAACCCCTCCGCCCTGGCCGACACCCTGATGATGTCGCGCGCGGGCATGACCGGCCGCCTCGACCGTTTGGAGCAGGCCGGTCTGGTGCGCCGCGTCGCCGACGCGGGCGACCGGCGCGCCATCAAGGTGGCGCTCACCGACCGCGGCCTGCATCTGATCGACATCGTGGTCACCGACCACTTCGAGAACGAGACCCGCATCCTGTCGGTGCTGAGCGCCGCGGATCGCAAGGAACTAGACCGCATCTCGCGGCTACTGCTCGCCGATCTCGAACGCGAGAGCTGACGAGCGCGGGGCGAGTTCGCCCCGCGTGATCACGCCTTGCGGCGGATGGAGGCCTCGACCAGATCGAGCACGGCTTCGAGGTTGTTGCCCGCGTGGCCGGAGGCGATACGGGCGATGAGACCGTCGAGGACCAGGTCCAGGTAGCCGAGCAGCACCTCGGTGGGGACGTCGTCGCGCAGCGCGCCGGCGGCCTTGCGGTGCTCCAGGCGGGCCACGGTGGCGGCGGTGAGCTCCTCGGAGCGCTCTTCCCAGTTGGCCCGGAACTCCGGGTCGTTGCGCAGGCGGCGGGCGATCTCGAGGCGGGTGCCCAGCCAGTCGAAATCCTCGGGGCGGGCGAGCATATCGCGCATGACCTGGATCAGGCCCTGATTGGCGGCGACCTCGGCCATGCGGCCCGCGTCCTCCTGGGCCAGCGCCAGGAACAGCGCGTCCTTGTCCCGGAAGTGGTGGAAGATCGCGCCCCGCGACAGACCGGTCGCTTCTTCGAGACGACGCACGGTGGCGCCCTCGTAGCCGAACTCGGCGAAGCAGCTGCGGGCTCCGTCGAGGATCTGGCTGCGCCGGGCGGCGAGGTGGTCGTCTGAGACCTTGGGCACTGGACTCCTCCGAAACGTGTTGTGCGGGTTCCCCGTATCGATCTTGCGACCAAATCGGAGAACCCGCACGAGCGACGAGCGAAGCGACCCGGTGAGG